>NZ_JAKSYQ010000195.1:0-5173 GCF_022829665.1 Methylobacterium sp. E-041
CGCGAACGGATTATTGGGCGCAAACACTGTGCTCTCGTCCAGGACGAAAGCAGCGATCGCATCGCGATCAGCGATATGCAGCGCGGTCCGGATCGATGCACCGAGCTGACGCTGAGAAATAGGCACGCGATGTTGTCCTCATATCGTCACGAACTGAGATCGGCCCAAGCCACGGCAGAGGCACGATCGATTCCGGTTCGGCGCCTTTCTCGAAAAAGCAGGTCCTTAACATCCAAAAAGAGGTCTGACCACGCCTGTTTGGCTATGTCACTCTGAAACAAATCGTTTTACCAATTGACGCCATGCCACAGCTTGCAGGCGTGCTCACCTCCGGGTTCGAACTTCGGATCCTGCGCCGTCGTTGCGATGGTGATGGGCGTATCGAGACGCGGCACATCCACATCGAGGCGAGCTCGGGGGATCAGGCGATCGCTCAAGGGAGGTTTCTCGCTCAAGCGATCCTCGAGGGCTGGTCCGGTGTGGCCATGCTCACCAACGAGGCCGGCGCCCTGATCTGGTCGACGCACAAGCACATGCCGCCGCCGACAGCACCTGGCATAATCTGATCGCTGGCCACCCGCCCCGGCCGGGCGTGACCAAGACCGGAAAGACCTATGCCGACCATTATCGCTATTCCCTCTTATGCCACATTTCTGCTTAAATATCCCATTGGCAAACTTAGATTTGAAATGCGAATCATCAAACGCATATGATAAATCAATAACTATGATTAATAATGTATAAACTCTTAAATCAGCATGAGGCCATGATGAATGTAATATCGCCAAAACCCCCGGGTATTTTTTTATTAAAGTTGAATTTAATTATTACATTTTCGTTGTTGATATTTATAATGCAACATAGCCTTCGAACAGCTCGTGCGAATGATCCAAACGAAGCACTTAATGATAGTATTGATTACTCTCAGCAATGGCTTACGACTGTTAATAATCCCACTATGCAAGTTCCGCATAATAGTTTAGACAAGCCATCATATGGGAGGCTTCTACCAAGAGCAAAGAATATTGCATCGATTGATTTTAGGCCGACCGGAAACATAAACAATCGGGCTATGCTCGACGCCATTGCATTCTATAACTCTATCAGCGGAAATCTTTCACAGTCAATTGGCTCTCCCATGGATGATCCATCATCTGGATCGTCAAATTGCCGAGCACGTCGCTACCCGGCCGGCCACCGCTACGACCTTCACACTTTTACAGTAGAAGGATTAAAGCTTGGCGTTGTCGGTAAAAATAACGGCAAAGTATATACCGCGGGCAACTGCTACGCAGGTGGATTTCGTCTTGAGCCCGAATGGAAGCCTGGTATGTCATTAGAGATAGTTTTCAAAAACGGAAACTCACCTTTCATATGGATGCCACTTTGGTCATTTTCCGGAACGCAACTATCACCTAATCGTATACCGGAAGCAAAAGGAAATCCCTACTATACTGCCGCTAACGGCGCCAAGCTATTTAATAATACTCTTCTGTCCTCAAATAATAAAAACGATCATTTTCAATATTATGAGCAGGATTTTGGTGATTTTTGGACTTCAAATATATATGGCCCGGGTAAAGGCCTCACAGGAGGCTTGGTTGCGTATCAGTCAGGTCCTTATGATAGCCCGGCATTTAAATTAAAACCGTATACGCAATTTTTGGCAACTAGCAATGGTTTTTACTCAAATCAAGAGACTAAAGACCCTAGCGGCTACCGCTATACGAGTCTTTCTGAAGGTATGCTCTCGGACCGATTTTATACTCTTATGATTGATTGGCCAAACGATGGATCAAATATTATTAGGTATATTTTGGATGGTAAGGTTTATCAGGAGCAGTACCAAGAGTTTTTGACTGATAGCTATACTGATATACATAATACTGTTAAGAGACAAGCAATGCATCTTTTGTTTGGCATGCAGGGTGTTCCATCATTTGCGTTTAATGTGCGTAATGCATCAAGTTTAATTACTAATCGTGATGAATTGTCGATGACTTTACAATCAGTAAAAATTTGGGAGGGAAATCTAGATCCAGAAAGTCTTATATATCCGGCAAATGCTTTCCCGGAATTGTTAATACCTAAGCTGTCGAGTCAAACAGCTTATTTAAATGAGCCATTCAGTTTTACTATCAGCAATCAAAGTGTCATAAAAGAAGGATCGACTGTATATAAGGCTGATTCATATGACGGTTCAAAAATTAGTGTAGACAGTTTGCATTTAGGCGGTGTCTTTACCAGTCTTGGTCCTCATAAAATATCAATTACGGAGATACCTCAGCCCACATCTAAAACTGGTTTGACGGTGGCGTACGGAGGGCGACCTAAAACTACATACTTCGTAATAAATGTTATTAGAAGATAATAATTCGTATTAGAAATAACATGTTTAGGATTAATTTGATCCACCGCGAAAATCCGGTCGATAAAATAGTTATTCCGTCAATATAATTTATAAGGAGCAAGTTATAATTTTTAGAATGGGCGTAGCCATCGAATGCTGCCGGGAATTTATGACCCTATCCAGATGATACAATTGTGGTGCTGTATCATTTGCTCCTCGAGTAGGAGTGATCTTGCTGCATATAATCAATAGTTGCCCTCGGAGAGACAGAAGCGTCTGATGAGTGTTTGGCAGTTGATTTCCATAGGCAGGCGCTGCAAGGTGTAGCGGAAAAGGAAGATTGGGAGTTCCTCTCAGCGCTGATCGGAGGTGTAGTAAATGCGCGTAGGCCGATTGCATCCGCGCTAGTAGCTGGCCGAGTACCTATTCGGTTGAATTAGCTGTAACCGCCGCCCCTGGAAGTATCCGTAAGCGACCCTCACCTCAGCTTAGACCTTCCTCTACGCCGCTGCCCTTATGATCCTCGTCCAAAGAAACGAGCCGACTAAAATACCTCACCGGACGGGCTCTGAGCTCGACTTTGGTTAAACTGGGCGGCTTGGCAGAGGGCGTAGGCCCAGGCTTGTGGCAGGCGGAACCGATTTCTTTGGTTGCGTCTGCGGGGTGACGTCGACAACCCTCCTGGCACCAGATCGCGCGACGGACGGCAGCAAAAGCACCGAGGAAAGTAGGCTGCGGTTGTACCACGGTAGCCGCGACCTGCCGCCGCTCACGTGCTGTCAGCTGGGTGGCGATGGAGAATAGGGCGAGTAGGCAGGGGGTCGTATGAGCAATAGCCTTGTCGGACCATCGACGCTGTGTCTCGACTCCGAGATGGGCACGCGCTTCCTGGAATATGACCTCGACCTGCCAGCGTCGGACGAACCACGTCACGATCTGTGTCGGATCTCGTATGGGGTCAGTGCAGAGCAGCCCTTGCAGCTCGAAGTGGTTCTCCGGCTCTGTGGATCAGAGCCCAGCGGATCGGCACTGCTGGTAGATTGGAATGATGCCAGATGGCGCAGGCCGTGGAATCTCGATTCTGCGCTCGCCCATGCCGTACCGGCCCGGCACGCTCACCTGCTGCCAGACGGTACTCGAGCCGGTCAGGATTTTGGACAAGGTTAGCTGCCGCACGCCCTTCTTGCGCGGGCGCCCGATCGTACCGAGAAGCCTCGGAGGCTCTGGATCGTAGAGTATCGCTCCAGGCGCAGGCGGATGATGGCTGTGATACTGCCGCGGCGCAGAACATCGAGAAGCAGCATGGCTGAGAATGCGCTATCGCCGACCAGCTCGAGGGTGTGCCCCAACAGCCAGCGCCGTCCCTGCAAGTCCATTTGCCGTCCTAAATCGAGCAGGGTCTTGTGCCGATGACCGCGTTTCCAGCAGGCGCGCTTCGAGGGGACGAGGGCAGTCAGAGTCAGCGATACCAGACGCGACAAGCCCAGGGATGGATGCGAGCCGCATCAGGCTGATCCAGCGCTTCCGCCGAGATCATCAGCTGGAATCACGGGCCTGCTTATAAATCGTTAAGGCGTCCCGAAAAAGTGTGTTAGAGGACTATTAATTGAAGGCTCGACTAAAAAGGATTGTTGTCTTGCTTATATCCTAATTCTATGCCTTAATTCCTAAAAGAAAAGCAAGATCTATAGATAGGAGTAAACTGTCGTGAGTACATATCTTGATTTAACTGGTTACCATCTCACATTTGATGCTGAGATGACAACTTCGGCGGATCTGTCAAAATTTTCAACGACATTTGCAAACGGCGATCGGACATTGTGGAGCAACCATGAGGCAGAATGGTACGCTGACTACAATCCTTCAAGTAAAAATAATCCATTTAGTTTTGATAATGGGGCGCTGAATATTACCGCAAGCCCTGCTGCTGGTCTGCCATATGATAAAACTTATAGCTCAGGCTTGATACAAACGGCAAGCACTTTTACACAAAACCAGGGGTTTTTTGAAATACGTGCCCAAGTTCCCATATCCAAAGGGTTTTGGTCAGCGTTTTGGATGCTACCGCGGGATAATTACCAAACAGAGGTGGATATATTTGAGCAGCCGAGTCTGTATGGGAAGAGTCAGTACTACGTTAGCAATAAAGCGCCCCTCGGAGCTCAGGAATTTATTTACAACACCGGAGTGGCCTTGGATGAAGGCTACCATACCTATGGTTTTTACTGGGATTCTAACAAGATCCAGTTTACTTTTGATGGGCAGTTTATTGGTACCGCACACGCCGTTCCGCCAGCTATGGCGAACCAGCAGATGTACATACTAGCAAACCTCGCCGTTGGTGATCAGTATAGCTGGCCTCTAGCGCCAAACTCCGGAACAAGTGCAAGCTATAAAATAGATTATATACGTGCCTACTCAAACGACCCGAATGTTCAGGCTGTTACTTTAGCTCCAATTTCCTCGCCAGATGGTAAGGACACGACGCCAGTAGGGATTCACACCTTTCCCAAGGTGGCAGCGCCCAGTGTGGGCGTGACGTGTGACACCGGTGCCTGGTCTCTCGGCGGCAGCACCCGCGCGGGTGGTGTGACGAGCACGGGTGTCGAGGCGGGGGCGCCGCTTCTCGACAGCGTCGATGGACGACTGGCCTCTGCCAGCTATGATCCAACCAAGCTGGCAGACGCGGCGCACACGGTTTTGGTCACGCAAACCGACGTGGCCGGCAACACCTCCACCGCAAGCTCCCTCAGCTTCACCCTCGACACCAAGGTAGCAGCGCCCAGTGTGGCCCTGACGAGTGACACCGGTGCCTCGTCTCTC
>NZ_JAKSYQ010000286.1:0-4218 GCF_022829665.1 Methylobacterium sp. E-041
TCTCGACACTGCCGGGGGCCGGCAACGCCACGGTAAAGTGGAACTGCGTGTTCCGCGCGAACGCGATCCCAGCCGGTGACCACACCTACACCTGCTACGTGGTTGTCGGTACGCTACAGGACGTGAAGGACGGTATGCGCGCTCTGCGCACTGCGCTCGGTGGTGTTCCGGCGCCTGTTGTCCAATCGAACGCCGCCCCGGTGTCGCACGCTGAAGTTGCCACGGGCGTCGCGCTCTTTGTTGGAATAGAGGCCGGTTGCAACGCTGGCGTGGTCACAGTCGATCCCGGGTACAAGAGATGCGCTACGGCGCCCGTGGGCTCAAAAGAGCGCGGCCTACTTCATCCGGAGATGTGGCCGTCTTTGTCGGCACGGCGGCCGGGCTCGATGCGGTGCTAGTCACAAGCAACCCAAACCATCTCAATGCCGGCACGCGGCCTATCGGATTCCTTACCAACGTCGGCTCAGACGGAACCCCGCTCTATGTCGGCACGCAGGGAGGCTGCAACGCGGGCGTTGTTTCCACCAACCCGGCCCATCTCAATTGCCGCAGTGCTCCACTCGGATCCGCAGCGCGCTAGGGTGTGCAAAGATTGCCAGGCGTCGAAGCTTCATGAGCACCTGCCTAAAGGGCTGAGCGACGCTGCTACAGGCGCGCGGCGAACTCCGCCGCAACACGAGAGGCCGCTACTATGTCCCAGGTGCGTTCAGTGGCCATCGCTCTCGCGCTCGCCGCCACTGCCGCAGCTAGCGCAACCGCGGCCGAGCCGATCGTCGGCCGGGCAAGCGTTACCGACGGTGACACGGTCGTCATCCACGACACCCGCATCCGTCTCCGCGGCATCGACGCCCCGGAGAGTGCGCAAATTTGCTAGAATGCCGCCGGCAAGGACTACCGCTGCGGGCAAGTCGCAGCCCTGGCACTGTCCGATCGCATTGGAGAGGCACCGATCGCGTGCGAGCTTCGCGACACCGATCGCTATGGCCGCACCGTCGCCGTCTGCCGGAAGAATGCCGAGGATCTGAACGCATGGATGGTCGCCCAAGGCCACGCTGTCGCCTACCGCGGCTACTGCACCGACTACGTCGAGGCCGAGGCGACCGCGAAAGCGGTCAAGCGCGGCATCTGGGCCGGCTTGTTCACGACGCCGTCCGAGTGGCGCAGGGGCGAGCGCGGTACGTCTATGGGGTTTGCGGCACCCGGTGGGCCGGACGGGCCGATCCCCGCCCCGTCCTCGCGCGTCGAGCCGGCCGTGGCCGGCAGCTGCACGATCAAGGGCAACATCAGCCGGAAGGGCGAGCGAGTCTACCACCTACTGGGCTCCCGCGATTACGACTGGACCCGGATCGACGCAAAGTCCGGCGAGCGTATGTTCTGCACCGAGGATGAGGCGAAGGCAGCGGGCTGGCGGGCGACGCGCAGGTGAGGCGGGCGGTTCTGTTTTATGCTGTGCTATTGGCGGGTTGCGGGTCGTCCGAGAACGTCGAAACGCTTTACCGCAACTCGCCTCTCGACAAGAACGCTCGGATATACGTGGCGACCTTCGACGCCGCCGAGAGCCGCGCCTACAACCAGCAAAATTGTCGGCAGGTTCGAGAGCTTTTCCAGGCGCAGCCTGGCGCGCGAACCCGCTTCTGGTGCCAGGCCGGTCGGTACAAACAGTAAGCTAGGTTCAGGCTCCGCTGGCGCTGCCATGATCCAATTTTAGGCCACCGCGATCGGCAGCTTGCCGACCTGCGTCGTGTAGCGCGGCGTGCGCATCTCGAACTTCGTGCTCCAGGTCCGCTTCCCGACGAGGCCGGCGCGGGCGGGGACGACGCCGCCGCAGCTGAACCGGGCGTTGCAGGCGTCGATCGCCACCATTAGCGACCCGGAGCGCGCGCTGTTGAGTTGCTCGATCAGGCCACGTTGGCGGGTGGCCGTAAGAGTTCAGCGCATCTACGATCGCGCGATGGCAGACCCAACGACCGGCAACCTCATCAAGGCCAAAACGATCGCTTCCGATGAGGTCAACGCCGCGGTCGATGTGTTCCTGACGGGTGGCGCGGTGCGCCTGTTCGGATTCGGAAGCGGCCACACGCTGGATCTTGCCGCCGCGGTGAAGGCCAGCCGCCATGCCAGTGCCACCTTGTCCGAACCCACGGCGAAGAATGGCGCCCGGCGATTGGCCGTACGGACCGCGATCCTGCTGGCACGGCCGACGGCGCCGTGAGCGACGACCCCTTCCACGAGGCCGTCGAAGCCCTGCACGCGATCGGTCGGACGGTCGAGCCTACGGGCGACGACCTGGGGTTGTGGCTGGTCGATGGCCCCGAGTGCACCGACGGCGAGTTGATCGCGCTAACGCATCTCTACGGGCTGGTCGAGGGGCCGAAGCGTGAGCAGTGAGCCACGACCCCTTCCGTGCAAAAAGCATAAGGAACCGCCTCCCGCTCTACCTGATCGGATCAGGCTTCCTGATGACTGTCGCCATGGAGGCCAATCGGAATTTTGATGCTTTCGCAATACAACCCAACAAGCTAGAACTTCAAGTCACATCAAGGCAGCGTATAAACTGCTGGAGTAAGATATCATGGCCGACTTTCATTTTGTAGAAGATTATGAGAAACACGTTGCTAATTTAGTGAAAATATATCCTATTGACGAAGCAATGAGTTTGGCCGTTGGGGGATCTTATGATCATATTGGAGCAATAGAATGCAGCATTCTGCGATATGCAGGCCTCAGAAATGGGCAAAAATAATCGATTTTGGCTGCGGCTCTGGAAGACTTGCAGTTCATGTTTCGCGTGAATTTGATATATCATATCTTGGGCTCGATGTCGTACAACAATTGCTCAATTACGCCAAAACCAAAACCCCGAAGCATTATGAGTATCTACTGAATAGAAAGCTCTCTATTCCCTCAAGCAACGAATCCGTAGACTGGTTCGCGGCATTTAGCGTTTTTACGCATCTTCTCCATTCAGAGAGTTTTATCTACCTGCATGACATGTATAGTTGCCTAATTCCTGGCGGAAAGGTTGTTGCATCCTTCTTGGAATTTGAACATATGCTGCATTGGCATGTGTTTGAGGCAACTGTAAATCAGCAGCGTAATAGCACGACTCCACATTTGAACCAATTCATCGAAAGAAACCAATTTAGAGTATGGGCAAGCAACATCGGATTTTCAGGGGTCGAGTTTATTGATGGCAACGCTGCCCCTTGGAGCTCTGGCCATGCGCTCGGTCAATCAATAGTGATATTTACGAAATAACTATACCTATCAATAATTCTTAATCGGTCACACGCAGCCGAAGTGTGGTGCCGAAGCCGTTCTCGGGCATGCTGGCTGTCCGGCAAGCGCGGCACGGCTGATCGCCACGTTGCACCTCCCCACCCGCGCCCCTTTCCCCGCCGGCTCACATCGAGCGAGACCCATGGCATCACCCGCACCGATTCGACCCATGCCTTCCGACGTCCAGGCCTAGCGCAATGCCCTCGAGGCTATGAAGCCCACGGTGCCGCCCTGTCCCAGCTTCTCGGCGCAGCGATGGCAGGAGATGCGCGACGCGGCGATCGACTTCCTCGACCGGTTCGGGGAGGACGTCATCGCTCATGGCTGGACGGCCACCGACCTGTTCGGCGTGCACCCGACCGTCGGCGTGGTCCGTGTCGACTACTGCGGCGCCCTGATGATCAACGCGCGCCGCGTCGAGGCGATAGCGACAATTGGATCCGCTACGGGAACCAGACATTCCGGCGGGACCGACCTGGGCGCCCCGTTGGCGTGCCGGTGTGGTAGGCCATGCGATAGGCAGCAGGCCCGTCCCCCGATCTGATCACGGAGGACGAGTTCTTCGCATGTGTCACCAGCGAACCGGTCCTGAGCCCGGCTTGCGAGCAAGGTGCCCGCGATCTGTTACTCGAGCGTCAACAGGTTGCTCGGCCGGCGGGCACGGCTAAGTCTACGCTAGGTCGTGAACTCATAACGTCTGGCACGGTTTGGCCGTGGCATCGTTGGTTCTCCGAATGGAGGACCGAGGATGGCGCGGTTTGACCTGACGGATGGAGAGTGGGCGGTGATCGAGCCGGTCCTGCCGACGGACGTGCGCGGCAAGGATCGGGTGGACGACCGACGGGTGCTGAACGGGATCTTCTGGCGGCTGCGCACGGGCGCACCGTGGGCCGACATCCCGGCGCGTTACGGGCCCTACACGACCTGCGGCAACCGCTT
>NZ_JAKSYQ010000288.1:0-307 GCF_022829665.1 Methylobacterium sp. E-041
ACGCCTCGCTACAGCGCGCCATGGACAAGCTTGACGCCCTCCTAGACCATCTTAAGGCCCGCCAGCGCGACCTAATCAGGGAGGCGGCCAAGTCGGAACGGTTGCCGGCGACAGCAACCCTAAAGCGGACGGCGAACCTGAGAAAGGCAATCGGGGGGGTGAAGCCGGGGGCGGCGGGGGACGGGGGCGGCGGGCACGGGAAAAGGTCGGAAAGAGGGCGGGGAGGGAAAGGGGGGTAAGGTTTGGTTAAGACACGGGTGTTGGACGATGCATAAAAAAAAACAATAATGTTAAGAATGATTAATGT
>NZ_JAKSYQ010000291.1:0-16007 GCF_022829665.1 Methylobacterium sp. E-041
ATCGCGATCCTGCACGTCGGCGGACTGCGGGTCGAGGACGAGGGCACGCCCGTCCGTGTCGACCAGGGCCTGCCGCTTGCGGCCCTTGATCTTCTTTCCGGCATCGTAGCCGCGTGGCCCTCCGCTCTCGTTGGTCTTCACGCTCTGGCTGTCGAGCACTGCAGCGGTGGGCGAGGCGCTTCGACCGACCCGCTCGCGATCCGCCATGACGAGGTGATGGTTGATCCGACCAACAGGCCCTCGTCGCGCCAGCGCGCGAAGTAGCCGAACGTCGTGCTGCGCGGAGGCAGGTCCTTCGGGATCATCCGCCACGCGATGCCGCCCCGCAGCACGTAGAAGATCGCGTTCCAGATCTCGCGCATCGTCCAGATGGCGGGCCGACCGCACGAGGCCGGCTCCGGCATCAGCGGCGCAATCACGGCCCATTCCGCATCGGTCAGGTCGGTTTCGTAGCGCAGGCGCGAACGGCTATGCTGCCGGCGAGTGGTCGGGGTCCACATGGCACATCCAGATCAGGCTTCAGCACCCTTCTGGAATCACCGCCATCCCAGCCACTCAACCCCTGCCGGATGTTATCGGACGGGCTCTTAGAGATGGCTGGTTAACGCGACCGTGCCCGCTAAGTCAGACCTGTGCCTATGGGACAAAGACGTTCGTGCGCTGCGCAAGCCGTTCATGGTGGCGATGGCCTACCGTCTCTCGGAGCGCTTCGAAGACATGGCGGCGGGTCGCGGGAGGACAGCAACGACGGCGGATGGAACGTCCCTCGTTCTCGTCAAGAATGCTGTCGTCGAGAAGCAGTACGTCGCCCTCAAGTTGAAGCTGACCCCAGGAAGAGCGCCGGGATACCGTGATGACGCAGCGGCGGAGGGTGCAGGACGAGCGGCCGGCGATCGCGTGAACCTGGTGGCGGGCATTTCCGGCTCGCGACCTCCAAAATCTTTGCCATGATCGACGGAGTGTCCGCCGATGACATCACTTTTGTCACGACCATGGATCACTTGCGTGGCAAACAATGCCGCCGAACGCTTGATCCGGCCCATCGCAGTGGACCGCCGCAACTGGACCTTCGTCGACTCAAATGGCCGATACCACTTAATGCGTGAAGCTTTGCGCCTCGCTGATCCGCCGGGAGATCACACCGGCCATCCTGGCGGTTTGCGCCGCCAGCGCCGTGACCTCTAGGGCAACCACCGCGACGCCGCGGCCTGCCGCCTCGGCCCGTGCAGCCTCGATCGTAGCATTGCGTGCGAGCCAATTGGTCTGGCCGGCGATGCTAGAGATCACGCTCACCACATCGCCGAGCCGGCAAGCGTCTGACTGAGGGCACGGACGAGCAACGCCATCCGCTCCGCTGCCAGGACCGCCGCTGCGCCGGCTTGCCGATGTGCTGACCTGCCGCTAGATCTCCTGAACGGAGATTTCAAGGTCCTTGGCACCAGCTGCCATCGTGGAGACGTTCGAGGCCGACGCTCTCACTGTCTGTGCAACGGTGGTCGACTGGCTCGCCGTCTCAGCCACGATACCAGCCATAGTGCTTGCGGTGGCTTGCAGCTCCATGGCCGAGGACGAGACCGTCGTGACGTACTGAGGTTCACCCGGATGTCCCACGTCAGGGTGCTGCGCATCTTGAGGACGCGCTTGAAGATCTCTGCGGTGAGGTCGTCGAGATCGAGCTCAGACATCGTGGCCTCCCAGGGTGACGAGGACGTCGTTCGGTGCCCCCTGGCGACCGATCACGCGCCGGACCTCGTCGCCGGGCATGATCCGGGCTTCGACGAGACGGTGGGCCAGGGTCTCGATGGTGTCCCGCCGGGCCTCGACGAAGGCGACGGCGACCTTGAAGAGGCGGCACAGGTCGTTCTCGACCCGCCGCCCTAGATCGAGGTCGTGCCGCAGGAATTCCCGGGCCTCCGCTTCCGATGCGAGATGGAGGAGCGTTCCGCCCAGGCCGAGGGAGCAGTGCATCGCGGCCAGCATGGTCGTGGACATGCCGAGGTCGCTGGCGTAGGCGCCGCCGCTTCCGGAATTGACCTCGCCGAAGACCTGGTCCCCGGCCCGGCCCGCCAGGATTGAGACCACGTAGGCTTCGACGAACCCCCGCGTCATGGTGGTGGCTTGGTTGAGCTTGGTCCTGGTCAGCCCGTCCTGGCCGGAAATGAGCACGTTCGACAGGGAGACGATCTCGCCGACCCCGAGCAGGAGTACGGCGGCTGCGTGCGATGCCTCGTGATATGAGGCGGCCATGATCTCGTCGAGGGTGACGGGCCGGAATTCGAAGCAGTCGACGCCGACATCGGTCCTGGCGGCGGTCCCGGGCAGGCTGCCGTGGGAGTGGCCATAGAGATGCAGGTCGCCGTGGTGCATGCGAGGCCACACCACGTGTGCGTAATGCGAAAGCCAAAGCCCCGTGGATGTCCCGTCGGAGTTTTGGACGACGATCCGGGCGACGTCGACGACGGGCCCGTCCCAGGGCAGGCGTGCCCCGATCTTTTCGTGGTTGCCACGGATCAGAAAGCGCCTGCCGTTCAGGCGTTGGAACACGTCTCGGGCGTAGGCCTCCGAGCAGCGATAGCAGAAGTCGCCGAGGTGCCAGACGGTGTCGTCGGGCCGGACTGCGGCGTTCCAGTTCGCGATCAGCGCCTCGTCATGCTCCTGGATAGACGCGAACGGACGGCGGAGCGACATCCGGTCGGCCAAGATCCCGGCGTGGCCAAAATGTGTATCAGAAACAAATAGATGGCGATGCATGGCAGCCTCGGCGTGAGCGGAGGCTAGGCGCGTGGCGGCACTCCGGGATCAGTCGGCGGGGTGGCGGCCTATGCGTATCATCGGGGTCTCCTGGGAACGAGGACACCGTGCCCTGGCCGGTTGCAGGAGGCAAGGGCAGTGATCGCGGAACAGGGGGCGGATCGGGCCGCGGCGACGACTTGGAGCTCGTCGAGCCGGGTGGTGTACCGGGGCGACCTCATCTCGAACTTGGCCGACCATTCACGCTTCGGGGCGAACTCGGCCACGCGGGACGACGGCTACCCGTCCGGACCTCGACCGCCACGTTGCATGCAAGTGGAATGCAGGCCACGGAGGGGAACCGCATCGCGGTCGTCCGATTGCCCCTACCGCTCGTGCCTAGCGGTCCGCCTGTCGGGCAAGGGACGACGCGACCGCCGATCGTCCCATCAACCGTCTCACAGGTTCGGTCGCCATGGGGGCGTTCGGCCGTCCATCCGGAGCATCGCGAATGGAACACGGCGTGGCCACGGCGGTCCTTTGCATCGTGGGTGGTGGCATCGCCGCCCAAATCATCGCGGCGCGGCTGCGTATTCCTGCCATTGTCCTGCTACTCGCGCTCGGGTTCCTGGTCGGGCCTATGCTGGGCCTGTTGCATCCCTCGCGCGATTTCGGACCCAACCTTCGGCCCCTGATAGGCCTGGCGGTCGCCATCGTGGTATTCGAAGGCGGCCTTGCCCTGGACTTCCGCGAACTGCGGGCGTCTGGCGAGGGCGTACTCCGGCTCACGGCTTTCGCCCTGCCCATCAACTTCGTCCTGGGCACGCTCGCCGCCCACCTGATCGGGGGGATGATGTGGGGGCCGGCGGCCGTGTTCGGCGCCATCCTCGTCGTCACCGGGCCGACGGTGATCCTGCCTCTCCTGCGTCACGCCCGGCTTGAAAGGCGTTCGGCCGCTTTCCTCAAGTGGGAAGCCATCGTCAACGACCCCGTCGGGGCCATTCTCACCGCGGTCGTCATCGAGATCCTCGTGGGCGTGCCCGACGGGGCCGGCGAGAACCCGGTGACCGCGCTGTCCCTGCACCTCGCCGAGGGCGTGCTGGCGGCGGGTGCCCTCGGGGTCGGCTCGGCCGTCGCGGTAGCCTGGGGGTTCCGGCGCGATCTCGTTCCCGAGACCTTGAAGACGCCGGTGCTGCTCGCGTTGGCCCTCGTGGCCTACGTCGTGCCGAACCTGCTCATGCACGAGGCCGGACTGATCGGCGCCACCGTGTTCGGCATCGCGCTCGCGAACCGGCACGTGCCGGGCCTGGCGGAGTTGCGCCGGTTCAAGGAGGCCCTCGTCGTCCTGCTGGTGTCGTGCCTGTTCGTCGTGCTGACCGCCGACCTCGACCTCGCGGTGCTCGGCAAGCTGTCCCTGCCCATCCTGGGTTTGACGGCGGCGATCCTGTTCGTGGTGCGCCCGGCGGCGATCTGGTTGGCCACGCTGCGCAGCGACCTGTCCCGACGCGAACGCCTGTTCGTCGGGTGGATCGGCCCGCGCGGCATCGTCGCGGCGGCCGTCGCCGGCTTGGCGGGTCCCCGCCTGAGCGAGGCGGGGTATGCCGGTGGCGACCTGATCCAACCCACCGTGTTCGCGGTCATCGTCGCGACGGTCCTAGCACACGGCTTTTCGCTCGGGCCGCTCGCACGTCGGTTCGGCCTGTCGACGGCCGCCGACACGCAGCGCCTTGCCGTCGTCGGGGCATCCCCGTGGGCGAGCGATCTCGTCGTCGCCTTGCACCGAGCCGCCGTGCCCGTGGTCCTGATAGACACCTACCCTGGCGCCTTGGTTGCCGCACGGCACGCGGGGGTACCGACGCTGCAGGCGGAACTGCTGTCCCGCCATGCGGAGGAAGGTTTTGCCGACCATCCCCCCGACCATCTGCTCGCCGCGACCAGGGACGAGCTCTACAACGCTTTGGTGTGCACCCGGCTGGCCCCGGAGGTCGGCCGCGAGCGCGTCTACCAACTCGCACCGTCCGCCGATCACCTCCTGCATATGGAAACGGGGGTCAGCCGCGACGCCCGCGGCAAGGTGCTGGGCGACGGCAGGACGGACTTCGACGCCTTGGCGGGCCGCCACGAGGCCGGATGGCGGTTCGTCGTGGCCGAGGTCGATGCCGTCGACATCCGGCATGACCTTCCGCTTCTTGGGATCGGGGCCGACGGTACGCTGAACCTGTTCTCGTCGGATGACGGACCGGGCGAAACTCCTGCTCTCGCCCGCATGCTCGTGCTGCGGCCCGCCGAGCCTCCCACGTCGCCCCCCATGCAGGACCTCACGCCCCTCGAAGCCACGTGAGGCGTGGCACCGGCGCAAACCGATGTCTTCGTTCCTTGGACCGCCAGCGTTAACGATGCGCTCGACATATCCGCTGTTGTGGCCGGACGGCCGGACGCATCCGGCGGGGAGCAGACGGATGCGGGTCGGACGGTGACGGAGCCGGATCGTCGGGGCGGCTCCACGTTCAGCCGCCGTGTCCGCGTCTGCGTCGCGGCCGAGCGGACGAAACCGATCTTCATTCGGACCTTTGGGTGATGATGCCTGCCAAGCGCCCATTGCCCGCATCGATCGTCCTCATCGTCGAGGACGATGAGCTCGTGCGCTTCTCCGCCGTGATGATGCTGGAAGACGCCGGCTTCACCGTCATCGGGGCTGTGAACGCCGACGAGGCGTGGGACATTTTGTGCGCGCATCACGATGTCGGCGTCCTATTCACCGACATCGACATGCTGGGCTCGATGTGTGGCCGGAAGACCGCCGAGCGCGTCTTCCGTTCCTGGCCTGAGATCCGCCTTATCCTGACCTCGGGAAGCCAACGCTTCCGGGAAGAAGAGGTGCCGGATTACGGGCTGTTCGTGGCCAAGCCCTACACCACCTGTGAGGTCGTGAACGCCATACACGGCGCGTCGTAGGGGCGATCCGCGTTCGTCAATGGGGTCCAGATTGGCCGACCTTTTCGCTCTTCACGGCGCCACGTTGGTCATAAACCTTGCGCAACCTTATGACGGGCTCGCGTCCTGACGTCGGCCCTCGAAACGGAGAGACTCATGCGAAACGTCGTGGTTGCCCTTCTCGTCGTCGTCGCGGCACCTGCCAACGCCGTCGAGCCGGTTAAGGACGAGGCCGTCGCCATCGGCCCCTGGAAGGTCGAGGCGATCGCGAAGGGCCAGAAGTTCGAGCGTTGCACGATGACCCGGACGACCGACGATGGGGTCGAGGTGCGCTTCGCCCGAGATTCGGACGGTTTGGACCTCAGCATGAGCTCCCCGAAATGGAAGCTTGGCAAGGGCAAGAACTATCCCGTGGAGCTCGCCGCCGGGACATCCATCCTGAAGGCGGAGGTCGCAGCGACCGGCAACGTCGTCTCCCTCCCGATCAAGGACGAGCGCTTCCTCAAGTCACTCAGGCTCGGCGATGCGCTGGAGGTGCGGGGAGAGGGCTCGACCATCCAGGTGGCGCTCGACAAGAGCGCGGCCGGCCTGGACCGGCTGGAGGGATGCTACGGAAAGAACCTTGCACCTGCGGAGACCAACCCGTTCGTTGCACCGAGCAGGAAGCCGTAGCCGCCACGCCTTGCCCCTCATGGCTTCACGGCCCAAGCCTAGCCCGGCATAGCTGAACTCGCGCAAGTAAACGTGACGGGAGACCAACTCCCACCCGCGTGGACTGACCAAGATTGGCGTGCCAGCGGCTGGTGGACCCGGCCTTGGGTTCGGGAATGCGGCAGGAGGCCCCGCCCTCACCAATGTCATTGAGGTGCCGTCGACGGTCCATCGTCGGGCTGCCGCGGCTCCGTTTCTCTTCGTGGCGGTCGAGACGCCATACTTGTCGAGGCTGCCCGGCGATCTGCGCAGGACGAACCTTGAGAGCCTCTCACGACATCGCTTCGTGGATGGCGCGACGCGACGAGTGGGAGATCGCCAATTTTTTCCCACGACGTCCTGCAAGGGAGGCCATTAATACTGCTCCTCGCGCCACCTTCGTGACGCCATCGAGCGCCGCGGGCCATCTCATCTCCCACACGGGGCGGGCGGCAAGCGATGACTTGGATTGCCAGCGGGTCGGGGACCATTTCAGAAGGACGACCGTACGTGCGCGGAGCCGAACCTGCACGCGGGCGGCGTTCCGACAGGCAGGCCCTGATCAAAGGTCATGGCGGCGTTCGTCGCCATCGATCATCGGTTCGTTGCACGAATACCACGATACCTGCGAGCCCTCGCCTTGCCTCCTAGGACGCTCGACCGCGATACCGCAAAGTCCTAGGCTCGCCCGCCGTGGCCAACGTCGAATCTGGTGTCGTGCATATTCGTCATTCATGGCTCGTCGGGATTCGACGCGCGGGGGAACGCCTGCGCGAACGACCATGGCTTGGGGAGGCCATCGCCGTCGCCACGTTCGTGGTCGCGTGCGCGCTGCGCTCGGCGATCGACGACATCCTGCCACCGGGTTTCCCGTACCTGACGTTCTTCCCGGCCGTGATCCTCACGACCTTCTTCTGCGGCCTGCGTCCGGGCATCACCTGCGCCGTCCTGAGCGGCGCGGCGGCTTGGTACCTGTTCCTCCCGCCGTACCACTCGTTCGCCCTGGACGGCTCTACCGCCGTGGCGCTGGCGTTCTATGCCTTCATCGTCGGCGTCGACATCGCGCTGATCCACCTCATGCACAGGGCGGGTGAACGGCTCCGGGTGGAACGGTCCGTGACCGCGTCGCTGTACGACCAGCAGCGCACGATGTTCCAGGAACTGCAGCACCGCGTCGCCAACAACATGCAGTTCGTGGCGGCGCTCCTCACCCTGCAGAAGCGCAAGGTGGGCAACGACCCGGCCGCGGCGCTCGCCGCCCTGGACGAGGCCAGGATACGGTTGGAGACCATCTCCCGTATCCACCGGCGCCTCTACGACCCGGAGCGGATCGACCTGCCGGTCGGACATTACCTTCAGGAGCTATGCACCGACCTTCTCGACGCGACGGGCGCCAGGAACATCGTCTGTCTGGTCGACGTGCCTCCGATGCAGTTCGACCTGACCCGCCTCACCACCCTGTCGCTTCTCGTGGTCGAGGTCGTCACGAACGCGCTCAAGCACGCCTTCATCCCGGACAGCCCGGGCACCATCACCATCCGGCTTGAACGGCTCGGTCCGGATCGTATGGTGCTTACCGTCGCGGACGACGGCCGTGGCATGCCGCAAGGGTTCGACCCGGGCACCAGCAAAAGCCTTGGGTACCGGATCTCGCAGGGGCTCGCGAGCCAGTTGGGCGGCATGTTGTCGTACGGTGGAACGACGGGCACCGTCGTACGCGTCGAGTTCCCAGCGGGTTGATCTCCCGCCACGAAGCGCAGTCCCGGATCGTGCATCCATCGGCGGAGTGCTGTTCCAGGTCTGCAGTCCTGCCGGGCATCCCTCGGCTCGGGCCACCTCCGTTCCGTCTTCCATGCCTCGGGCGCGCCGCCACTGGCATACGGACAAAGCGCATCGGTGCCCTCAGGCCACGGAAGGCGCTTGCCTCAATGCGGCGTCGGTGCGAGCGGGCTGAGGTGGCCCGGGCTCGCCGCCGCCAAGGGTACGTCGACGGACACGCGCAGGCCGTCATGCGCGAAATCCAGGGAAAGAGCGCCATCGAGTTCGCGCTCCACGCTGACCGTGATGAGCCGCGTGCCGAACCCCCGCCGTACCGGAGGCCCGGCTGGGGGGCCTCCCGACTCGGTCCAGGTCAGACGCAGCCGCCGGGTGCCGCCCTCCGCCGAAATCACGTTCCAGGCTACGCGGACGCCTCCGTCCGGCACGAACAACGCGCCGTGCTTGGCCGCGTTGGTGACGAGCTCGTGCAAGGTCATGCCAAGCGACAGAACGTGCCGCGGCGGGAGGTCGACCTCTGGGCCGTCCAAGACGAACGAGGTGCTCCCGTCGCGGTAGGGGCCGATCTCCCCCTCAAGGACCGCCCGCAGGGAGGCACCCGACCAATCGTCCCGGGTGAGGAGGTCATGGGTCTTCGAGAGGGCCAGGATGCGGGCTTCGAGTTGCTCGCCCGAAGCCTCGCCTCCGCGCGTCGACTGCCGGGCGAGGGCCTGGACCGTGGCGAGCGTGTTCTTCACCCGATGGTTCAGCTCGTGCAGCATCGTCACCTGCCGATCCTGCATCTCGCGGCCGCGCAAAATCTCGCCGCGCAATTCCTCCTCGTTACGGCGCAGGGTGCCCGCCATCGCGTCGAGCTTGCGTCCGAGCCGGCCGAACTCGTCAGGTCCTTGGAGGCCGGTGCGGGCGGCAAGGTCCCCGGCCTGCCACGCCGCCGCCGTCCGCAGCAGCCGGTCGAACGGCCGCCGAATGAACATCCGGCCAGCCACCAGCGCGGCAACAAGCGCCGCCGCCGTGCCCAACGCGATCAGGACGATGCCACGCCGTGTCGCGGCGTCGACGTCCAGGTAGGCGACGTCGCGGTCGCGACCGACCGTCACCCATGCGGCCGAGGTCGGCCCCGTCGAGTGGGCATTGGCCAGGACGCGCTCGCGTCCGTCGATGCCGAGATCCACGCGGACACCCTCGCCGCGGTCCGCGAGCACGCGCTGCCGCTCCGCCGGCACCTGTTTCCCGATCCAGTCCTCGCCGCCTGGATACCGCACGAGGATGGTCATGGTATCGTCCGCCACGGTGAGGAACGAGCTTGCGAGCCGTAGGTTCCGTCGTAGGTAACGGGCCAGCCAATCGAGATCGACCGCCGCGGCCAGCACGCCGACTGTCTCGCCGCCACCGCCGTGCAGGACCTGCGCGAAGTGCAGCGAGTCCTTCCGGCTGGCAGTGCCGTGGGCATACGTACCCATGACGAACCCGTCCTCGGCGATGGCCCGTTGCTGGTACGCGCGCTCGGGCACGGCGTAGGAACCTGGCGGGGACTCGACGCTGTTGCAGACGATGATCCCGTCGGGCCGGGTCAGCGCCAGGACCGCGAGATGCGGATTGTTACGCGCGGCCCGCCGCAGATAATTGGTGCATCCCTCCGGTTCGAGCGCACGCACCGCGGGATCCTGCGAAACGAAATTGAGAGCCTGCCGGACGTTCTCGGCGACCTGTGCGAGATCGTCGGCGACGGTCCTGGCCGTGGCCATCGTATCGGTGCGCACGGCCTCGTTGCGCGAGGCGCGCAGGGCATACTCATTGTAGCCTTGGATCGCGAGCGCAGGGGCCAGGGCCAGCAGCACGAGCAGGAGGACGCGGGTCGTCAGCGTCATGCGGTAAGCCGGCCGCCTCGGATCGGTCGTTGGGATGTCGGACGCACCGCGGGGGTGCCCCATGCCGGAGGCTCGTGGATCATTCCATCATAACGCAACCTACGGCGACCCGTTCTTCGGATCCTCGGCCATCCGCACCAACTTTCGGAGAAAAGGACATGGCCGGTTTCACGCAGGCCAAGGCGGGACGTAGTTCATCTCCCGATCCCCGGGTCACATCGAGCGGGTGGTGTAACCCCCGCATCGGATGCAACCTGACAGCCCTGGACGGCATGCGAGGGGAATTCGGGGGCCTTGGGTTTCAGATGCGCGTGGCCATGGCTTGCCGCAGGAGACGCGAGAGCTGTTCGGCCGAGTATGGCTTGTGGAGCAGGGGGAACCCGTCGGCGCCTTCCTCGGCGAGGACGTGGCTGTAACCGGACGCGAGGATGACGGGCACGCGGGGTAGCGAGCGCCGGAGCTGTTTCGCCATCGCGATGCCACCCATGCCTGGCATTACCACGTCCGAGAACACGACATCGAAGCCGTTGCCGTCTGGGCCGAGACGATCCAACGCGTCCTCGGCGTTGGTGGCCCAGGTCGTCTCGTAACCGAGGTCCTCAAGGATCTGGGTGGCGAAACGTCCGACCTCGACGTTGTCCTCCACCACGAGGATGCGCTGCCCCGACCCCGCAGGCAGGAGGTCGTCCGGTACCCTGTCGTCGACCGCCGCTGTCTCGGCGACGATTACCTCGGGCAGGTAGAGCGTGAACGTCGTGCCCTCGCCCTCCACGCTCTCGACGTCGACGTCGCCGCCGGACTGCTTGGTGAACCCGAACACCTGGGAAAGGCCGAGGCCGGTGCCTTTGCCGACTGCCTTGGTCGTGAAGAACGGCTCGAAGATCCGTGCCATGCTGTCGGGTGTGATGCCCGTCCCGGTGTCGATAAGCGAGATTGCGGCGAAGGGACCGTCTGCGCCCGCGTGGCCGCGGATGGGCGGCATCGAGCTCGACCCGGCGAGGCACAACGTGAGCGTGCCCTCGCCATCCATGGCGTCCCGGACATTGACGGCCATGTTCACCAGCGCAGTCTCGAATTGGCTCAGGTCCGCCCTGACGAAGCAGGGAGCCTCGGGGACCCGGATGACGACGCGGATACGGGACCCGGTGACCGTGTCGAGCATGTCCGCCACGCCGCGCAGGCGGACACCGGCGTCGAACACTTCCGGGTTGAGCGCCTGCTTGCGGGCGAACGCGAGGAGCTGACCGGTCAGTTTGGCCGCCCGGTCGACGGTGTCCGACACCGCGTCTAGGTAGCGTTGCTTGCGTTCGGGGGCGAGCTCCGGGCGGCGGAGGAAATCGACCGACGAGCGGATGATGGTCAGCAGGTTGTTGAAGTCGTGCGCGACGCCGCCGGTCAACTGCCCGACCGCTTCCATCTTCTGCGATTGTCGAAGGGACTCCTCCGCCGTCATGAGTTCGCGCGTGCGGTCCTCGACGCGGGCTTCCAGGTTCGCGTTGAGGTCGCGCAGCGCGGTGTCCCTGGCCATGCGCTCGGTCTCGTCGCGAGCGATCTTAAGAAACCCGATTTCCTGCCCGGTGGCATCGCGCAGCAGCCTCACAACCCCGTTGAGGAATACGCGGCTGCCGTCCCGACGAAGGTGCCAACGGACGTCAGGGGCGGCACCGTTCTCGCGGGCTGCCGCGATCTCGTTCTCCGGTTGGCCGACTTCGCGGTCCTCCGGCGTGAACAGGATGTCGGCGCTCCTGCCCACGATGTCCTCCGCGGCGAAACCGAAGACCTCGGCCGCGCCTGCCGACCAGGACGTCACCACGCGGTCGGCATCCACCGTCAGGATGGCATAGTCGGTGGCGGCCTCGACGATCAGGCGCAGGCGCTGCTCGCGCTCACGCAACTCGTCGGTGGCGACCTTCATCTCGGTGACGTCGTTGCCTTCGATGAAGATACCGACGACGGTCCCTTCCCGATCCCGGATCGGCTGGTAGATGAAGTCGAGGTGGCGCCGTTCGCTCGGCTCCCCGTGCCGGTGCCCCAGCACGATCTCCACCCCGCGTCCGATGAACGGTTCCCCCGTCGTGTAGACGAGGTCGAGGAGGTCGAAGAACGGTTGGCCGTCGATCTCGCTGAGCGCTTCCCGAACCGTCTGGCCGATGACGTCGCGGCCGCCGATGAGGCGCCGATACGCGTCGTTGGTCATCTCAAACCGGTGTTCGGGTTCGCGTACGAGTGCCATGAAGCTCGGAGCCTGCCGGAACATCTCGGAGAGCCGTTCGCTCTCCGCCTTGAGCGAGAGGTTGGTCTCGTGGACGCTTCGTGCCCTGTCGAAGATGCCCGCCTGCGCGGGGTCCATGTCCGGCTGGTCCGCACCTGCGAGACCCTTCGCGGCGTCGCGAAGGCGCTGGAGCTCGGTCACGTCGATGGGATGCTGGAGGACGGTCGCGACCTCACCTCCCGCGTCGAGCACGGGGGTGTGGGTGATGCTCCAGTATCGCTCCTCGAAGCCACCCCCGTCCGCCTCGTGGCGTGGGATGTCGAAACGCAGCAGCGGCATGGTGTCCGGCGCCCGCGTGCGGATCACCCGCTCGAACGAGGCGATGGCTTGCCTGAGCGTCTCGGGGTCCGTCGGGAAGGCATCCCAGGCCCATCGCCCCACGATGTCGTCCAGCGCGCGTTTCGTGCTGCGGAGGTACGCCTGGTTCGCATCGACGATGTTCAGCGAGCGGTCGAGGACGAGATAGGGATTGGGGGAGGCGTCGAATGCCGCCGCCCGGTCGTTCTTTCCTCGATCCACGAACCCGTCTCCGGTGGCCTTGGCCGTTTGCGTCTCAGTCGATCCCGGGACCGGCGACCTCCTCGACGATGCCCGCCGCGCCGGCACTCACGATGGGAACACGGCCCAGGGACGTTGGTTGCCGGAGGCGTCGGCCGGCGCCGTCGCGCCGCGGGCGTGCTCGGAGGTAACGCGCAGGCCACGCATTCGGCCGGTGGACGATTGACCGTTCCACACGGTGGTCCTGGCAGCCATCGCGTCTGGCGGGGCGAACAAGCGTATATCCGTCAGGCGAGACGAGGCCCCTCGGCAACGTCCCTGGGTCCGGCATCGGGCTGCCGGTTGTCGAGCTTGCGCAACTCCGTCGCGATATTTTGGAGGCTCGCATCGCCCTTTCGCATGACGCGGTCCGCTTCGGAAAGCCTGTCGCGCTCCTCTGCAGTGACATCGCGGGCGCTCAGCACGACGACGGAAACGTCGGCGCATCCCGGCAACTCGCGCAGCCGATGCAGGAACGAGAACCCGTCCATCACCGGCATGGTCAGGTCCAGCAGGATCAGGTGGGGGACGCCGTGCCGGACCTGGTCCAGCGCCTCGCAGCCGTTCCCGGCCTCGCGGACGGTCCAGCCGTTGCGCTCCAAGATCGTTCGGAGGCGATGGCGCATGTCCGCATCGTCGTCGACGACCAGTACGTCCCCGTCCGCCGCCCGGAACTGTTCCATGATGGTCCGCAACCGACCCCAGTCGACGGGCTTGGGGACAGCCTCGACAGCCCCGAGCGAGGCGCTTAGCGCGGCGTCGGCGACAAAGCTGACCATGACCACGGGGATGCCAGCGATGTCAGGATCCGCCTTGAGGGCGGCGAGCACCGACCAGCCGTCCATCTCCGGCATCATCACGTCGAGGAGGATGGCCCGCGGCTTGAGCGAGCGTGCCAGTTCGAGGCCTGTGCGCCCGTCGGCGGCCGTGCGGACCGAGAAGCGCTGGCGTTCCAGGAACCGCGTCATCAGCTCACGCTGGGCCAGCTCGTCGTCGATGACGAGCACGAGATCGTTGGAGGAAACCTGGTTCTCCGGGACCGTCGGTGCCGCCTCGACGACACGGTCGGGTGCGACCGCCGGCACGCGCAAGGTAAAGCACGTGCCCTGGCCCTCCACGCTTTCGACCGTGATGTCGCCGCCGAGCAACTGCGCGAAGGCGCGGCTCAGGGCGAGCCCGAGACCGGTCCCGCCGAACTTGCGCGTGGTGGTCTCGTCGGCCTGCGAGAAGCGTTCGAAGAGGCGTCCGACCTGCTCGGGCGTCATGCCGATGCCCGTATCGCGAACCGAGAATCGCAACCAATCGCCCATGGCATCGGTCTCGCGTCTGGCCCGGAGCGTGATGGTGCCGCTTTCGGTGAACTTGGCGGCGTTCGAGAGCATGTTGAACAGGCACTGGCGCAGCTTCACGGCATCGGTCCGCGCCGAGCCCACCTCGCCGACGACGTCGACGACGAGGACGTTGCCCTTTTTGGCCACCAGCGCCTCGACGGTGCCGGCGGCGTCCGTGACGAAGGCGGCGACGTCGATGTCCTCGGGGTAGAGCTCCATCTTCTCGGCCTCGACCTTGGACAGGTCGAGCACGTCGTTGATGAGGCCGAGGAGGTGCTGGGCGTTCGACTTGATCTTGCCGAGGTCCTTGAGGAGGCTGTCCTGGCCGAGCTCCTCGGCCTCCTCCTCCAGCATCTCGGAGTAGCCGATCACGGCCGACAGCGGCGTCCGGAGCTCGTGACTCATGTTGGCCAGGAAGCGGCTCTTGGCACGGCTGTGTTCCTCCGCCGCCTCCTTCGCGGCTTCGGCCCGGGCGTTGGCTTCCGTCAGTTCTGTCTGGTTGCTGACAAGGATGCGGTTCGCGCCGTCGAGGCGCTCCAGCGTGGCCTCGTTGTGCACGACGGACCGACGCAGCGCGTCACAGATCCAGATCATGATGGCACCGACCAACGCGTACTGACAGAGCAGCGATACGTCGACGCCGCCAAGGCTCCCGTCCCGGGTATAGAACCAGGTCGCGATCAGGGTCGAGAGGACGAGGACCAGCGTCCCGGCGCTCTTGCCGAAGGCGAGACTCCCGGCGAGAAGCACCGGGATGTAGAGCAGGAAGGGTGCGACGTACGTCGGCGCGAGGTAGCGCACTAACGTCATGGCCGCGACCATCAGCAACGGTACGCCGAAGCGGATGCCTGGCGTCGGGCGTTGGCGGGCGAGGGTTACGATGAAACCGTACAAGATGGTCATCCGAGATGGGTGCGAGGCTGAGATAAGGCCTACACCGAAAGCGTCTTCCCTGCCGGAAAGAACCACTCGGGTGGGTCAGCGGAACTCGACGGCGACGGTTTCCGTCGCGTCATGATACCGCCGCTAAGGGGCGCGAGGGGTCGCTGACGGATGCGATGGGGACGACGCTCGGTCGGACACGATCCGATGGGACGTCGAATGGCAACCACGATCTCGGATACCCCGCCCCGTCAGCCTGCGCAGGTGCCTCCCCCGCTCGTGCCGGGCTTACGCGGCCTTTTGACCCTGGCAGTGGGCGTGGTCCTGATCGCCGCCCTGTATTTCGGGCGCGAGGTGTTCATCCCGCTGGTCCTTGCGGTGCTACTCAGCTTCGTCCTCGCCCCTGTCGTCAACCTGCTGCGCCGGATCAGGCTCGGCCGGGTACCATCCGTCATCGTCGCCGTGCTGCTCGCCCTGACGGTCATCGGCGGCATTGGGGCGCTCATAGGCACCCAGGTGGCGGGGCTCGCAGGCAACCTGCCGCAGTACCAGGTGACCGTGCAGAAGAAGTTCGCCGGGCTGCAGCAGGGGTGGCTCGGAGAGGCCAACAAGGTCATTGCCAGGTTCAGCCATCAGGTCCACGACGCCACCCAGAAGGCCGACGCCGCCGGCACCAGTGCGGCGACCGGCCCGGGAGGGGATACGCCCAAGGCGCAGCTCGTCCGGGTACAGGAACCCGAGATCTCGCCACTGGCGCTGGCGGAGAAGGTCCTGGGGCCGGTCTTCGAGCCGCTCACAACGGTCGGTATCGTCCTCGTCGTCGTCGTGTTTCTGCTCCTGCAGCGCGAGGACCTGCGCAACCGCATGATCCGCCTGTTCGGGTCAAGCGACCTGCATCGCACCACCGTGGCGATGGATGACGCGGCCGGTCGTCTCGGCACCTACTTTCTCGCCCAGCTCGGCATGAACGCCGCCTTCGGCGTCATC
>NZ_JAKSYQ010000295.1:0-1461 GCF_022829665.1 Methylobacterium sp. E-041
GGCCGCCACCGGGATCTCCGACGGGCGCATCCGGTCCGGTGCGACCCGGACCTCGAACGGCACCCGCGCGTGCCGGCGCAGGTCGTCCACCACGCTGGCGATGCTGCGCGGCCGCCCCGAGGCGACGTTGAACACCGACCCGTCCGCGATGTCCAGGCCGCGCCCGATCAGATCGACATAGGCCCGCACCACGTCGCCGACCGGCAGGAAGTCGCGCTCGGCCGCGAGATTGCCCACCGCCAGCACCGGCGCCACAAGCCCGGCCTCGATCCGCGCGATCTGGCCGGCGAAGGACGGCACCACGAAGCGCTCGTCCTGGCCGGCCCCGATCTGGTTGAACGGCCGCAGGATCACCAGCCGCACCTCCGCCTTGGCCAGCAGGTCGCGCAGGATCGCCTCGCCGAACCACTTCGAGCGGGCATACGGCCCCTGCGGATCGGGCACCGCCGCCTCGGTCAGCGGCCGGCCGGCCAGGAACGCCCGGCCGTAGACCTCGCCCGAGCTGACGAACAGGAAGCCCGCGCCGGGGGCGGATCGCGCCACCGCCTCGGCGAGGTTCAGCAGCCCGACGAGGTTGACCCGCCAGGTCTCCCCCGGCGCATCCGCCGATTGCTGCACCGAGGCCATCGCGGCCAGGTGCAGCACGTCGGTCGGGCGGAACGCGGCGACGCTGGCGTGCAGCGCCGCCTCGTCCAGCAGGTCGACCGTCTCGTAGGCGACCCCCTCCGGCAGGACGGCCGGGCGGCCGCGGCCGATGCCGAGGATCCGGTCCGCGGCCCCGGTGCCGGCCGACAGCGCCGCCAGCGCGTGCCGCCCGACGAAGCCCGCCGCCCCCGTGACCAGGATGCGCTTCACGCCCGCACGCGGCTCCGCACGCGGGCCGGGGCCGTCGCGCTGCGGCGCAGGCCGGTCACGCGCGCCCGCCCAGGCGCTTCAGGTCGGCCTCGACCATCTCCTGGATCATCGCCTCGAGCGAGATCTCGGCCTTCCAGCCGAAGGCGGCCTCGGCCTTGGCCGGGTTGCCCAGCAGCACCTCGACCTCGGCCGGCCGGTACAGCTTCTCGTCGATGACGAGGTGGTCGTCGATGGCGAGATTCACATGCGCGAAGGCGAGCGCGCACATGTCGCGCACCGTGGTGGTGCGGCCGGTGGCGATCACGAAGTCGTCGGGCTTGTCCTGCTGCAGCATCATCCACATCGCCCTTGTGTAGTCCTTGGCGTGGCCCCAGTCGCGCTTGGCGTCGATGTTGCCCAGCCGCAGCTCCTTCGCCAACCCGAGCTTGATCCGCGCGACCCCGTCGGTGACCTTGCGGGTGACGAACTCGACCCCGCGCAGCGGGCTCTCGTGGTTGAACAGGATCCCGTTCGAGGCGTGCAGGGCGAAGCTCTCGCGGTAGTTGACCGTCATCCAGTGAGCGTAGAGCTTGGCGACGCCGTAGGGCGAGCGCGGGTAGAACGGCG
>NZ_JAKSYQ010000297.1:0-462 GCF_022829665.1 Methylobacterium sp. E-041
GATTGTAGTCAGCGTACCATTCTGCCTCATGGTTGCTCCACAATGTCCGATCGCCGTTTGCAAATGTCGTTGAAAATTTTGACAGATCCGCCGAAGTTGTCATCTCAGCATCAAATGTGAGATGGTAACCAGTTAGATCGACTGAATTAGACATACAGCAAGAACCATCGGGCGTGAGATTGACGGCAGGAGCGTTGCGGCTGGGGTTCGGTGTCTTATTTCAGCAAAATAATACATATTAATACAAACACAATAAGGCTAAATTACGTAGTCAGCCTGTAGCAATTTAGACACTGACGAAGGATGTGATTGGTCTACTTGCTGCCGCGTTGAGCCAGGACCGCCGGGATCGTGCGCAGCATGATGGCGATGTCGCGACCCAGCCCCCAATGCGTAGCGTAATCGAGATCCAGCGCCACCCGCTCGGCATACGAACAATCGCTGCGCCCCGACACCTGCCAC
>NZ_JAKSYQ010000006.1:0-1519 GCF_022829665.1 Methylobacterium sp. E-041
GCCGAGCAGGATGTCGACGACGAGCCCCTGACCGGTGTTGTTGACGATCTTGCTGCCGATGAAGCCGGCGATCAGGCCGAGCACGATCCAGGCGAGGAGCGACATGGTCCAGTTCCACTTCGTAAGGGGTGGGTCGGGGGCGTGCGGCTGCGGGCTCGCCGACGGCAAGCGGACGCTGTGGTTGCGACCCGCGTGTTCGCTCACGACCCGGCATCACCTGCGGGTCGTGCGCTTTGGTCTTGGCTTGGGGTTCGACGTGTCGTGGGCAGCTTCAATGGCGGCGATCTCGGCGGCGGCTTCCACCTGGATCGCGTGGTTACCCTCGATGATGCCGATGGCTTCCTTGATCAGTGCCCGGATATGGTCGGGAGAGAGCACCTTCCGACGCCCGGCCACGCGGATCTCCTCATATCAACCCAGGGGGATGATCTTCCGAGATGCCCGCATGAGCAGAGCTACCACTGCGTAATAAGGAATTCTACTCGAAGTTCCGACGATTTACATAAAGTACATTTGTACCAAACCGACTTGGTAGTTCCGTCACGGTTTTCTTCCGCCTTAGCGTAGGTGCCGGGTGTTCGGGCCGATCCCACGCTCTTGCGCCCACACCACCACGGCGCTGCGGCGGTTGACCCCGAGCTTGCGATAGAGCGCCGAGACGTGATTGCGCACCGTATTCGGCGACAGCTTCAGCTCGGCCCCGATCTCCTGATCGGTGGCCCCCTGACAGATCCGCGTGAGCATGTCCCGCTCCCGAATCGTCAAGTTCTCGACCCCGACCGACGGCCGGCCGGAACGGGTCGGGTTGCGTAGGGTCGCCAGCTTGTCGATCACCCCATGGCTGAACCACGACGCGTCAGCCATCACCGCCTCGATCGCGGTGATCAGTTCGCGTTCCGAGCGCTTGCGGGCGGTAATGTCCTGCAGGACGCATAGCACGCAGGCCTCGTTGTTGATGATCACCCGCTCGGCCGAGATCAGGCAGTCAATCTCGGCGCCGGCCGCATCCTGCAACACAGCCTCGAAGCCTCGGACGCTGCCGAGCCGCTTGAGATCGCGTGAGAACTTGCGCTGCTCGGCGCGATCGACCCAGAGCGCAAGGTCCGTGAGCGATTGGCCATCCGCGGCCTCGGGGGCATGCCCGAACGCGGTGACGAAGGCTTGGTTGACGCTGGTAATCTCCAATCCGTCCGCACTCATCAGCGCGCTCGGCACGGGCGAGAGATCGAACGCCTTGGCGAAGCGCTCCTCGCTGTGGCGCAGCGACATCTCGGCTTTACGGCGATCCTCTAGGTCAGCGAAGGTGAACAGCATGCACAGCTCGATGCCGCCCGGGCCCGGCATCTCGATGGCGTGTCCGGCCACGATCACATAGCGGCCCTTCCCGCAAGGCGTGGCAAGTTGCGCCTCCATCTGCGGAATCGTGTGGCCCGCGTGCAGGCGATGGATCGCCATCACGCGACGCTCGGCCTCGCGCAGCAGATCGATTTCGCAGAAGGTCCGACCGAGCACGTCATCA
>NZ_JAKSYQ010000021.1:0-32166 GCF_022829665.1 Methylobacterium sp. E-041
GGTCGCCGACCTTGGCCGCCAGCGCCTGCTTCAGGATGTACGTCGTCACGTCTGCCTTGTCGGCCATGCCAGCTCCTTCACGTTCGCCGCGGGCAACGCCGCACCGCTCGCTTCGTCGGTGCGGCAGAACCTCGCGGCACCATGCCGGGGATCACTTTCGGCGGCACGGCATCTCGCCGGCGGCGATCAGGGCCTGGGCGATCGCCACCGTACGGCGGCTCTGATGGCGGATGGCATCGAGATCCTCCGGCCGCGGATCGGCGTTCTCGGCTCCGACGATGGCCGACGCGCCGTAAGGGGAGCCGGCCTCGAGCATCGCCTCGTCGGTGTAGCCCGGCGGGAGGATGACCATGCCGAGATGGGCCATCGGCGCGTAGAGCGACAACGTCACCACCTCGGATCCGCCATGCGGCCACGAGGCGACGGCGAAGGCGCCACCGACCTTGCCCGACAGCGCGCCGCGCTTCCATTGCGGGCCGAGCCGATCGAGAAAGGCCTTCAGCTCCGTGGCCATCGCGCCGAAGTAGCACGGCGTGCCGAACAGGATCGCGTCCGCCCACTCCGCATCCTCATGGGTCGGCTCCGGATAGAGCGCGTTCTGTCGCGCGGCGTTCTCGGCCCAGCCGTCGACCTTCGCCATCGCATCGGCGTCGACGACCTCGCGGGCTCGACGCAGCCGCACCTCGGCGCCGGCCGCACGCGCCGCGTCGGCTGCGCCCACGGCCAGCGCTTCGACCGAACCGGAGCGGGAATAGAAGGCGATCAGCACGCGGGCCGGATCGAGATCGGATTGGGACACGATGATTTCCTCTTCGAGATCACTCGAAGTAGGGCCGGAAACATCCGTGGAACCGAGAGCTGCCAAAGGGCCGCGCCACGATGACGTCGATCCGAACCGTCGCGGCGAATGTTGCAGAGACCCGGCGCGAGGTTTGCCCGTCGTGCCGGATCGACGGTCGATAGCGCCACAGGGGCGGACCTATCGCGCGAGCCGCAAGTTACTTGCTCGATGTCCGGCAAGATCGGACGAGCGAGGTTTCACGGTGGCAGAACAACTCTCTGGGCAGTCCGGTCGACAGGGCAAGCGCGGCAAGCCCGCACTTTACGTGCTGGTGGCCAGCGTCGGGCTGATGATCGCGGCCCTGGTCGGCCTCATGGTGTGGCAGGGAGCCAGCGCGCCGCCCGATTATGCCAGCCAGAGCCAGGCGGCCTCGCGGGCGGAGGTCACGGGATCGACGACCGGCAAGGACGGCGGCACGTCGTCCGCGAACACCGGCGCCGTGCCGGCCGGAAATCCGGCCTACCCGCAGCCCGCGAAGCGAAACGCCAACTGAACCGCACTCGGATCCGGGCGTTCCCGGTGCCGACGTCCAGCTTGGGAAAACCCGCAATGACCCTTCGTTCCGAAACGCCCCCCGCCCCGGGCAACCTCGATTTCGGCGAGGCGCCGGACAGCGAGAATCCGACCTCGGCGCAGCTGAAGGCCGACATCGACAGCGGCCGGACGGGCGACAAGGCGAGCCACGGCGATGTCGGGGCGGCACCGCTCGGAACCTGCGACGAGGCCGGGGATACGCCCCCGACCCCGCAACGGATCAAGCTGGCCCGCGAGACCGAGGCGGCATCCGAGCAGGTTCGGGCGGCGGCCGACGTGCACGGCGAACGATCCTGGGTCATGCCGGTGTTCTACAGCGCGATCGTCGCCATCCCCGTGGTGATCGGCGGCGCACTGCTGTTGCTGCGCTGACCGACGGGATGTGTGTCGGCGCGCTTGGTGCCGAGCACGCCTCGACCGACGATCGGCTCGGCAGGACGGACGGTGCTGGGTACGCTTGGTCGAGGAAGATTTTCGGTCGGCCAAGGACCTCGCGATCAAGAACATACGATCGTGATGCCGGAGCCTTTGTAGATTTGGTGCACCCGCCGAAACGGCATGATCCGGTCGCCCGACGCAGCCGCCGGTGTTTCGCATCACCGACCGTTGCCGCCCTCAGGTGGCGGGTACCAGCCTTCGGGTCGGTCGGCGGGCTTCGCGTGCTGCTTGCTCGACCGCTTACGGTCGACCGCGAGTGAATTCCTGGACATCGGCCGTCATCGGTATCGCAGCCGGTGCATCGCCCTTTCCCTATTGGGTGAGATCGACGAACCACAGGGATTGAGCTTTTCCGATTGGTGATGCCGAAAGCAGGCTTCGAATTCCAAGAGCAACGACGATATCCATGCTTCGCGAAGCTGCTTCTGCCTTCACGCGACCATGCGGCGAATGCGAGCGAAGCCGGCAACCAAAGACGTCGACTTCTGTTGGACAACCATGCCGGTGAAGCGCGACCTCGACCACTCCTTCGTTCTCGTCGTCGAGGACGACGACCTCGTGCGCATGTACGCGGTCGAGATGCTGGAGGATGCCGGCTTCGCGGTGATCGAGGCCCGTCAAGCGGACGAGGCCTGGTTCATCCTGCACGAGCGCTCGGACATCGCGGCGATCTTCACCGACGTCGACATGCCGGGGACGATGTGCGGCGTCACCCTGGCCGGACGCGTGTCCGCGGCTTGGCCGGACATCCGGCTCGTCCTGACCTCGGGGCGGCACCGGCTCGCCGACACGGAGGTGCCGGACCACGGCCTGTTCGTGCCGAAACCCTACAAGGCAGCCCAGGTCGTCGACGCGCTGCACCACGCGGCCTGAGATCGACCAACCGCTCGGCCGCCTGCATGGCTCTCATCTGATTCTGCGCGGGAACAGCGCCCGCGATCGTCGCATCACGCGATCCGTCGCGGCGCGCCATCCCTGGGATTCGCCCCGATCGCGGAGCGGTTTTCAATCGATCACCTCGACGATGCGACGGGTGCCCGGCTCGACCAGCACCGGATGGTCGTTGACGATGGTGTAGTTGAAGCCCACGAGCTCGAACTCGCGAGGAACGTCGTAGTAGACGATGCCATCCTCCGGCAGCACGGTCCCGACCCGAACCGGGCCGCCATAAGCGAACGACGGCCGTCGCTCGGCGTGGGCGTAGATCCGGAAGCGTTCGCGGCGGTCGATCCCGAGGATGCCGTTGGCGGTGCCGACGGCCGCACCGATCGCGCCGCCGACGACGGCTCCGAGTGGGCCGGCCATCTCCTCGCCGCGCCGCGAGCCCTCCCGTGCCCCCTGATGCAGACCCTGCGCCTGCGCGGCCGTGCCGAGGAGGACGAGGAGTGCGGCCGAGGCCAGGGGGTGACGCATGGTATCGATTCCTGAGCGAGTGGCGTCCGACGGCGAGAGTCCGCGAACGCCGGCACGGTAGCACCGATCGCACCGGAGCCGGTGGCGAACGTCGTCGACCCGCGAGACGAAGTCGGCGTCTTGCGGGTCGATGCGGCCCGGCGATGTCAACGCTGGCCGTTTCGCTCCTGTGCCGCCCGCAGCCGATCGAGGAGGTCCATGGCCAGCGCGGCGCGTTCCGTCGGCTCGGTGACGGAGCGGCGCAGGACGACGCGGCCTTCGCGGACGACGAGGTCGTCCTCGGCCGGCATCGGCCCGGCCTTGATGCCGGGCCGGAGGTCGGCTGCGATACCCTGCGGGCCGCCGCTCAACCGGGCGACGCCGAGCGCACGGCAGGCCGCACGCAGACGCCCGAGGGCGAACAGCGCCGAGACGGGTTCCGGCGGAGCACCGAAGCGATCCTCGACCTCGCTCGAAAGCGCCTCGATCGCTTCGATGTCCCGGAGGCGCAGCAGGCGGGTGTAGAGGCTGAGCCTGATCTCGGGCTCGGGCACGTAATCGCCCGGGATGCCGCCGGGAAGCCCGATCTCTATCTCGGGGCACCAATCCTCGGCCTCCTCGCCCTTGGCGAGGCGGAGCGCGAGCTCGAGAAGATGCCGGTAGAGACCGAGGCCGACGAGCTTGGCGTGGCCGGCCTGATCCTCGCCCACGAGATCGCCCGCGCCGCGCAGGTCGAGGTCGCGGGCGCTGATCGCGAAGCCTGCGCCGAGACGGTCCATCGCCTCCAGCGCCCGCATGCGCTGCTCGGCGGCCGGGCTCGGGGGGGCATCGGGATCGAAGAGCAGGTGGACGACGCCGCGGCGCTGGCCGCGCCCGACCCGGCCGCGCAGCTGGTGGAGCTGCGCCAGCCCGAACTTGGCCGCCTCCCAGACCAGCATCGTGTTGGCGCGCGGCACGTCGAGCCCGCTCTCGATGATCGCGGTGGCGAGGAGCACGTCCCCGTCGCCGTCGGCGAAGCGCACCATCGCCTCGTCCATTTCCGACGGTTTCAGGCCACCATGCGCGACGACGACCTCGAGGTCGGGAACGAGGGCGCGCAGGCGCTCGGCCATCGGCCCGATATCATCGACGCGGGGGCAGACCACGAAGCTCTGCCCGCCGCGCCGGTGCTCACGAACGAGCGCGTCCTGCAGGGTATCGGGATTGAACGCGGCGACGATCGTGCGGACCGGCTGACGCAGCGCCGGCGGCGTCGCCAGGATGCTGAGGCTCTGAAGGCCGACGAGGGCGGATTGCAGCGTGCGCGGGATCGGCGTCGCGGTGAGCGTCAGCACGTGGCCGCCGCCGGCGAGACGACGCAGGTCCGCCTTGGTCTTCACCCCGAAGCGCTGTTCCTCGTCGATCACCGTGAGGCCCAGGTCGGCGAAGGCGACGCCGCGCCCGGCCAGGGCGTGGGTGCCGACGGCCAGCCGCACCGTGCCGTCGGCGAGGCCCGCCTTCACGCGCCTGGCCTCGGCCGGGGATACCAGGCGGGAGAGTTGCGCCACCGCGATGCCGAAGCGGCCGAAGCGTCGGCGCAGCGTCTCGGCGTGCTGGCGCGCGAGCACCGTGGTCGGCGCGATGAGCACCGCCTGCCGCCCGGCGAACACCGCTGCCGCCAGCGCGCGCAGGGCCACCTCGGTCTTGCCGAAGCCGACGTCGCCGCAGACGAGCCGGTCCATCGGCACTCCGGAAGCGAGATCCGTCGCCACGGCCTCGATGGCCGCGGCCTGGTCATGCGTCGGCGGAAAGCCGAAACCGGCCGCGAAGCGCTCCATCTCCCGAGCCGGAGGCCGGATCGCCGGGACGCCCGCCTCGCGACGTTCGCGGGCCGTCCCCAGCATGTGGCGGGCGGTCCGCGCCATCGTCGCCTCGGCCTCCAGGCGGCGGCGGGCCCACGTGCCACCGTCGAGCTTGTCCAGGGTGACGGCGCTCGGCTCGGAGCCGTAGCGCCAGATCCGGTCGGCCTGGGCGACGGGCACCATCAGGACGGCGTCGTCGGCGAACCGCAGGCGCAGGGCTTCCGTCGCCGGCCTGTCGCCGACCGCAGCGACCTGCTCCAAGCCCTCGAAGACGCACAAGCCGCGGTCGCGGTCGACCGCGACGTCGCCGGGGCGCAGATCGACCTCGCACAGCGGCAGGACGTGGCCTGCGGGACCGACCGGCGCGGCGTCCGGGCCGTAGAGGTCGGCCGCCGCGATCACGGTGGCGCCGTCGGCGTGGAAACCCGCCCCGAGGGGCGCCTGCAGGGCAAGGACCTCCCCCGGTTTGGCCGAGGCCACCTCCGCCCAACCGTCGATCAGGCGAACCGCGGGGTCGGCCACCGCGGATGCTTCGCGCACGAGCCGGCGCAGCGGAAGCGTCGGGCCGGCCAGGACGATCCGCCGCCCGGCCTTCAACTCCGCGCGGAGAACCTTGGCGAAGGCAGCCGTCGGACGCGCAGCCCCCGCCAGGCTCGACAGGGCGATGTCCTTGGCCGCGTCCCGGGTCGCCGCGGAGAGCGTCCGCGCCTCGACCGCCTTCGTCCAGTCCGAGAGCGACAGATACAGGTCGTCTCCAAGCCCCACGTCGCTCCGGCCGTTCCGCCCGGCTCGCTTCATCGCGCGCGCCTCGTCGATCTGTTCGAAGAAGGCGGCCATCCGCGTCGACGCTCCCTCCTCGACCACGAGGCCGGCATCGGGAAGATAGTCGAGGGGCGTCACCAGGCGCGGGTAGAATCGGGCGAGGGCGTGCTCCTGGCCGGTGAAGGGGCGCAGCCGCTCTTCCGAACCCGCGGCGAGGACGATCTCGGTGGCCGGATCGATCACGAGGCGGTCGACATCTCCGACCGATCGCTGGGTGATCGGATCGTAGACCCGGATCGCCGTGACGCGGCCGTCCGCGTGCTCGATGCGGGACGGCCTGGCCGCGTCGGCCGGGAACACCTCGATGGTGCGGCCGCGCACGGCGACCTCGCCCGGCTCGTCGACGCGCTCGTCCACGACGTAGCCGAGACGGACCAGGGCGGCGGTGATCCGCTCCGGATCGATCCGGTCGCCGATCGCGAGGGGCACGTGCGCGTCGTCCCAGGTCGCTCGTGGCGGGACGCGCTGGGCGAGCGCCGGCCCCGTGGTCATGACGAAGTCCGGCGGCGCTCCCTTACCGCTCAGCCGGCGGAGCACCGCGGCGCGCGCTCCCATCGTCGCCCGGGACGGCGACGCGTGGTCGAACGGCAGGCAGTCCCATTCGGGGTAGACGAGGATCTCGGCGTTCGGAGCGAGCGCGCGCAGGACGCGGGCGAGGTCGTCGAGACGACGCGCGTCGCGCGCGACGTGCACGACCGGCTTCGACGCGTTCGACCGGCTCGATCCGGCCTGCGCAGCAATGTCCAGGAGCGAAACCGCGAGCGCCCCAATCGGAACGAGGGGGGCGTCGTCCAGCTGCGCAGGTGCCGGCTCTGCCACCTTCCGTCGACGCTCGGCCATTCCGCACTCCGTCCGCAACCCTTGGGACTCCGGCAACGCGGTTCGGTCCGGACCGGTCCCATCCGAAAGGCGGCTATTCACAGCTCAAGCGTGCGGCGTGCCGCCGCTCGCACCGCCCGCCGTCGAGCCCGCGCCACGGTGGCGCGGTCGCGCGGCAGGGCGTCGAACTAGCCGCAGCGTTAGGGCATCTCGACCTCGACGTGGACACGGAGAGGAAAGCCGCCAGAAGATCGGCACCGCTCTTGGGGGAACGCACCGCACCGATCCACAAGCTATCCTATGTTAGTGCGAATCTCCTCCGAAGGTGCAGTTCTAGACCATCGCTGACCAGAATCCCGGCCGTCAGCGCCTGCGAGACGCTCGTGCTCCCGCCGTTTCCAGCGCGGCAAATCCCATGGCGGGCCCCGACAACGACGTTCGTGCGGATGGCGAGGGTCGGCGCATCGACGGCGGACGCGCCACGATCGCCCGGGCGCGCCCATCGATCACGGGACCGGGGCCCGGCCGATGAGCGGGCCGCCGTCGGCAGAACCGGAGGGCGTGCCGTGCTACCGGGCGATGATGTTCGGCGCGGACGGCCGGATGGTCCTGCAGGCCGTGATCGCCGCGGCGGGCGACGACGACGCCAAGGCGCAGGTCCAGGCCCTGGTGGATGGTCACGGTATCGATCTATGGGATCAGCTACGCTTCATCGCTCGGTTCGAGCCGGACCCGGCGCCACCGCAAGTCCGAAACGCCGCGGCGCGATCCTCCGATCGCGCAGGGATGCAGATCAGGCCCAACGAAGATCAGTGAACGCATGGACGACGACGACGCACCGATCCCGATCGAGCAGATCCGGCAGCGGGCCTACGACCTCTGGGACCGCAATCACCGCCCGGAAGGCCAGGAGATGCGATTCTGGGTTCTGGCCGAGCGGGAATTGAAGGCGGAACGGAAGAACCGAGGCGAAAACCGGAACGCCGATCCGCATCATACGTGAGGCTCCGGCGGCCCAAGGCCCCCGGACCGACCAGATCGTCCCGAGGGACGACCCGCTAGCCCCCTGCGGCGGTTTCTTCGAGGCGCTCGGCCGCGTACCGGGCGCGTGCCGCGCCGTCGCTCGCCGACCCCGTGCGCATGCACCAGTCGATGAACGCGCCCAGCTCGATCGGTACGCGAACGACGTCGACGCCGCTGCGCTGCACCTCACGCTCGACCTGCTCGGCGGACATGCGCCACGCCTCGTACGACGCCGGCAGCTTGGCGCCGTCGACGAGGCCGTGACGGAGCGCGTCGTAGTGCTCGGGGCCGTACCAAGGCAGACCGACGCGGCGCGGGCGACTCATCGCGTACCTTGTGTGTGAAGCGGTCGACATGCGGCGTTCTCTGCGCGTCAGCTACCCGGTCACGGCCGCGGTGACCATCCGGCGCTCGCCGCATCCGCGGCAGAACCGCTCGAACGTGCTCTTGCGCTGGGAACACGCCGAGCAACGCTCGAACACCCCAAGCCCGCAATGCGGGCAGAAGTTCGTGGCGGGATCGTCGAGGGCGATCCCGCGCTCGCAGCCGGGACAGACTTTCCGGGCGAGGCGCGCGAGCGCTTCGTCGGTGGCGATCTCGGTGCGGCGCTCGGCATCCGGCCGCGCTTCCACCAGGGCTTGCCGCTCGCGGTAGGCGTGCAGCGCGTTGATCGCGGCGCGGCCGCCCACGAGCGTCAGGACCGCGCCGACGCCGTACTGCACGTAGCCGCCGTAGCTCGGCAGGTAGGGCACCAGCTCGACGAAGAACGCGAAGGCCGCGGCGAAGGCGAATCCCCAGACGAACGGCCAGTTGCGCGTGCGCCGGCGCTTCAACAGAAGCCAACCGGCGAGGATCAGGAGAGGCAGCGTGAGGGCGAGCCGATAGCCGAACACGCGGAGTTCCTGACCGCGCTCGGCCGAATCGAGCCGGGCCTGCGCCTCGGCCTGCAGGGCGCCGTCGGCGGCCGAGAGCGCCGCCTCCCGCTCGCCGAGCTCGAAGGCCGTGCGGTTCAGGCCTTCGAGCCGCTCCTCGACGGCGCGCTCGGCCGCCTTGAGCTGATCCAGCCCCTCGGTGCGGGCGACGAGACCCGGATCCTGGTCAACGCGCTGGGTGGCGTTGCGGGTCTTCAGCCAGTTCGCGAAGGTCTCGCGCGCCGACTCGGTCGCCGAGCGGGCGGCGTCGAGGGCCAGTTGCGCCGCCTCCGCCTGCCGCCGCGCGTCGTCCTGCTCGCGCCGGATCTGCTTGAGGGCGGCGGCCGAGGCGCGCGCCGGCTCCGGGTCGAGGAACTGATCCACGGTGTAGCGGTGCTCGACCTGCGGCAGGTCGCCGACCACGAGCGAGCCCAGGCCGATCAGGAAGCCCGCAAACAGCAGGGCGACGAGCCACAGGGCGGCGTTGAACCAACGCTCGGATACGCGGGTGCCGTTGGCCACGCAGATCGGTCCTTATCTCTGGAGAAGCTTTGGGCATTCCGGCACGCCGGAGCTCGCAGCACACCACGCGCAGGCCCCGAGGAACGCGTCGAAGCCGTCGATCCCGACCGAGGCGACCGGCATCTCGGCCGCCGCCGGCGTTCCCATCACGACGGCAAGCCGAGCCGCGACGCGCCGAAGCGCGTCCGCTCCGCCGGCAACGCGCGTCGTCGGCCGGCTCACAGGTTGCGCAGGGCCAGGAGCGGCACCAGGGCCGCGAGCGCCACGGGGACGGACCAGTATTCCATCCGGATCCAGAACAGCTTGTGGACCCTGTGCAGCAGCACGCGCTGGTTGGTGGCCGGATCGAGGAGTTCGCGGGGCGGCGTGCCGTTGAGGTTTCGGCCGACGAACCAGTTGGCTGCCGCGGCGGCGAGCAGGCCGAGGCTGACGGCGAGGAACGTCAGCTCCGGATGGCCGAGCGCGCGAAGCGCCAGCCCACCCGAGGCGCCGACGAGAAGGGCGGTGCCGAAAACCACGGGCAGGACCAAAATGCCCCAGCCGGACCAGATGAGCAGCATCACCACCGCCTGAGATTCGATCCAGGTCGCCGCCGAACAGACGACCGCCCAGGTCGCCGCCGAACAGACGACCGCGACGGCATGATCCGGTCGATCGGTGGCCGCCCGCGCAGGACCATCGAAGTCTCTTGGGCTTGGGATTGAGGCGATGCTGTGTTCACGGTCGCGTGAGCATCGGAGCCGGACGGCAGTGGACGAGGTCAGTTCTGGGCGGCATGCTCCGTCCGTGCCAGCGCGTACACGGCTTCGCAGCGTTCCAGCCAGAGATCGCGGGTGAACAGTCGCGAGACCCGTCCATGCGGGACGGTGCGGGGAATGGCGCGTGCCTCGCCGATCGCGCGGGCGAGCGCGGCCACGTCGTTCACGGGCGCGAGGCGGCCGGCCGGGCCGACGACCTCCTCGGCCGCGCCCATGGCGAAGCCCGCGACCGGCACGCCGCAGGCCATGGCCTCCACCGCCACGAGGCCGAAGGGTTCGTCCCAGCAGGGCGTGAACAGGAAGACCGAGGCGCGGCCGATCTCGCGCGCCAGCGCGGCGCCGGAGAGGTGGCCGCCGTATCGGATCGAACCGCCGATCTGGGGCGCGACCTCCGCCTCCCAGTACGCCCGGTCCTCGATCGGGCCGAACACGGTCAGCGGCATGCCGGCACGCCGTGCCGCCGCGACCGCGAGATGCGTGCCCTTGATCGGCGCGATGCGCCCGGACCATACGGCGGTCCCGTCGCCGCGCTCATGATACGGCCAGGCGCCAGGATCGACGCCGTTGTGGAGGACGGACACGCCCGCCAGTACCGCGTCCGGCCACCACAACGTGCGCTGCGCCTCCGACGTGACGGTGATCCGATGACCGGGCCCGAGGCTTTCGTCCACGAACCAGCGCAGCGCGTCGTAGGGCGGGACATGGAGCGACGTCACGGTCGGCACCACCGCGATGCGCCGGCGTTCCAGGGGCAGCCGGCTCAGGCTATTGTTGTGGAGCACGTCGAACCCGCCGGCCGCGATCCGGTCGCAGGCGGCGGCGTAGCCGGCGTCGACATGGGCGACGAGGCCGGCGTCGCCGCGATGCTCCAGCCCGGGAAAGCTGCGCTCATGATGCACCGGGATTACGGGATCGACGGCGAAGCGCGGATCGCTGTCGCCGGCGGCGAACAGCACCACTTCGTGCCCGCGCGCCATCAACCCGTCGGCGAGGGCCCAGCTCTGGGCTTCCATCCCGCCCGCGAAGGGGCGCGCTACCGGATGCCGGAGATGGGCGAGGAGCGCGATCCTCACGCAGTCGCCGCCGGGGCGGCCTGGGCTTCGAGGAAGCGGATGACGGACGCCGAGTTGCTGTAGGGCTGGTGGCTCTGCTGGCCGGTGAGCGCAAGATCGCCGGCCTCGGGGTGGCGCAGGATGCGGATCGGCCGATCGGGGGCGTCGTCGATCAGCCCCATCACCTTGAACGCGTAGAGCCAGTGCCCCATGGTGCGGTAGCCCCACTTGGCCTCGAACAGCTCGGCATTGCGCACCACGCTGGCGAGGTGGTGGACCGGCGGCATGTGGTGCGGGTGGTACTGGTGGTAGGCCAGCCCGCCCTTCATCCAGGCGATGGGGATGCCGGCCTGATCGAGGATCTTGCCGAAATCGGTGTCCTCGCCGCCGTAGCCGACGTAGCGCTCGTCGAAGCCGCCGGTGGCGAGGAAGGTGGCGCGCCGGATGGCGAAGTTCAGCGACCAGAAGCAGCGGTAGTCGCGGCAGATCTCGATGCCGGAAGCCGGAGGGCCGCGACGGTCCGAGTGGCGCTCGGCGACCGCGGCGAAGGCCTCGCAGGTCCAGGCGCCCGCCGTGGCCTTCTCGGGCAGGTGCAGGACCTCGCCCATCAGCAGGCCGTCGAGCTCGGCGAGCCCGCGCGCGTAGTCGGCCACGAGGTCGGGGGCCGGGATGCAGTCGACGTCGAGGAAGACGACGGCGTCGCCGCTCGCGGCCGCGACGCCGCGGTTGCGCGCGGCCGCGAGCGGCAGCTCGGTGCCGGGGACCAGGATCTGACGGACCGGGAAGGCCACCTCGGGGAGGTCGTAGGGCGCGTCCTGCATCACCGCGACGATGAACTCGACGGGGGCCTGCGTCTGGCGCTCGAGGCCGAGGAGCACGTTGCGCAGGTGCGCGGGCCGCCCCTTGGCGAGGGTCACGACGGAAACGGTGGACATCGGGCGGTCTGGCTCCTGGACGATCGAGCGCGGGATTGAGCGGGCGGTCAGCGGGCGACGACGGCGAGCGCCGGTCGCTCGGCCGCGCCGCTCCAGAGTTCGTCGGCGAGCCCTTCGAGCCAGCCGGCGGCGCGGGCGGCGGCGTCCGGCGCGTAGAGGCTGCGCAGCGGGGCGGGATCGAGGGTGCGGGCCCGGGCGAGGAGATCGCGCCAGCCCTGCAGATCGCCGGGCCAGACGGGGGCCTGGACCGCGGCGCCCAGGCGGACCAGGGCCTCGGCCTTGCGGGTCTGCTCCCCGAAGTAGCGCCATTCCGGCATCACGATCAGCCGGCCGCCCACGCGGGCGACCTCGTGGACCGTGTTGTCGCCGGCCGAGGCCAGCACGATGTCCGCGGCGGCGAGGTAGTCGGTCACCGAAGGCACCCAGCCGAGCTCGCGCAGGTTGGAGAAGTCGGTCTCGTGGCCCTCGCGATGGGTCGGCCCGAGGGTGAGCCACAGGGCCTCGGGGGCGGCGCGCGCGGCCACCGTCAGCGGCGCGTAGGGCGTGCCGCTGCCCCCGCCGCCCGTCACGGCCACGACGATCTCGCGCGCCGGATCGAGGCCGAGCCGTGCGCGCGCCTCGGCGCGACCGGGCACGCCGTCGACGCTGGTGCAGAGGCCGCCGCTGTAGAAGGTCTTGGCTCGCAGGTACGCCGGATAGTCGTCCTGCTCCATCCGCTCGTCGAAGGGGGCGAGCATCCCGACGCAGGCCTCGTAGGCGCCGACATGGCCGATGTCGGAGCGGTCGCCGTGCATGCGGATCTGCACCGCCGGCACGCTGGCGATGCGCGCGAGCAGCGCGATCTCCGCCGAGACGTCGACCACGAACAGGCCGACCTCGCGCTCGTCGAGGTGGTCGAGGATCCGCCGCATGGTCCGCCGCATCTCGGCAAGGCCGAGGGGCACGCAGTGCATCACCTGCGGCGTCGGCTCCGCGTAGAGCCGCGGCGTCGGCACGGACGCGCCGATCATGTTCGGCAGCGGCACGATCTCGATGTCGCGGGAGAAGCCGTCGAACAGCTGGGGGCCGGCCGTGAGCACGGAGAGGGGCCGGTCGCGGGCGAATTCGGCGGCGATCGCCATGGTGCGGTTGGCATGGCCCCGTCCCTGATGATGGACGAAGAACGCGATGGGCTTCTTCATGGCTGGAGTGTTCGCAAACCGTCAGGAGAACAGGGCGTCGGGCCGCAGGGCGGCGGCGACCTCGTCGGCGCGCGGCCGGCGGACGAGCCGGATCGTCGGGGCGTCCGCGTCCCAGGCGATCAGCCCGGCGGCCCGGAACTGGTCGAGCCAGTAGGTCATGCACCAGCGTCCGTGCCTTCGGTGGAAGCGGGCGGCGTTGGCGAGGATCGCCTCGAAGTGCTGCAGCGGCGGCACGTGGACCGGGTGGTGCTGATGGTAGGCGCAAGCCGCCGCCACCCAGAAGGTCGGCAACCCGCCGGCCGCGAGGCGGACGGCGAGGTCGGTCTCCTCCCCGCCATAGCCGGCGTAAGCCTCGTCCATGCCCCCGACGGCGTGCCAGGCGCGGGCCGGCAGAGCGAAGGACAGGCCCCAGAGCTGGCCGGGATCCGGCTCCGGGCGCAGGCCCGTTCGCGGCACCGCCGGCCGCGCCGGATGCCTCTGCCCGGCCCGCGCGAGCGCCGCATCGTCGGCGGCATTCCCCGCCTCGGACCCGGGCGGCAGATACAGCACCTCGCCGAGGAACAGGCCCTCGGCCTGCGCCGCCGCTCGGCGATAGGCCGCGACGAGGCCGGGAGACGGGATGCAGTCGACGTCGAGGAAGATCAGCAGCTCGCCGCGGGCGGCCTCGGCCGCGCGGTTGCGGGCGGCGGCGAGCGGCATCGGCTCGCCCGCCACGTGGAGGTGACGCACGGGACAGCCCGGGTCCGGCAGGTCCGGCGCGGGTTCGGGCTGCATCCAGGCGATCACCAGCTCCCGCGGGGACGCGGACTGGCGCGCCAACCCATGCATGAGGTTGCGCAGACGGTCGGCCCGGCCGCGGACCAGCGTCAGCACGCTCGCGGAGGGCACATGCGAAGGCTCAGCCGGCATCGGCCAGCATCCGGCGGAAATGGCCGACGCCCTCGATGATGCCGCGGGCGTGCGAGGTGCGGGCGACGTAGGAATGCTTCAGCGCGGCATGGCTCGCCAGATCGTCGGAGTAGTTGGCCACGATGATCGCCTGCGCCTGGGCGCGCAGCATCTCGACGTCGTTCCCGGAATCGCCGGCGACGAACACGGCCCGCTCCGGCAGGCCGTAGAGCGCCCGGACGTGGGCGACCGCCGTCCCTTTCGAGGCCGCTGCGGGGAGCACGTCGAGGTAGCGTCCGTGGCTGTGGATCACGCTGGCGCGGTGCCCCGCCTGCGCGAGACGGGCGAGCACCGCCCGTGCCGTCGTCGCGTCCCCGAAATAGCTGAGCTTGTGCCCGCGCTGCTCCAGCGGGCCTTGCGGCACGAGCCCGTCGAGATCGGCGAGCGCCGCGCGGACGCCGGAGCGGTCCCACCCGGTCGAGACGACCGCGCGCCAGGCCAAGTCTGCCGTGTAGGTCACGCCGTTGGGATCGAGATGGTAGATCTCCGAGCCGACCGAGGTGATCATCACCTGCGGGCGCGGGCTGGCCTGCTGCTCGAGGATCGCCATCGCGGAGTGGAAGGAACGGCCGGTGGCGACGCCGAAGGCCAGCCCCGCCTGGCGGCTGCGCCAGCGCCGAAAGATGCCGAGCGACGCCGCGCAGCCGACGAGGGTGTTGTCGATGTCGCAGACCAGCAGCTGACGCGGCACGGCCAGCGGCGGCTCGGGCGCCCGCAGCGCCCGCAGCAGATCGTGGTAGCGGGCGGCGTGCTGGTCCCAGTCGTAGGCGGCCGCCGCGCGGGCGCCGCCCGCGACGCAGGCCGCATATAGATCGGGCTCGTCGAGGATCCGCAGGCACGCGGCGGCGATCGCATCCGGCGCGCGCGGGTCGACGAGGAGGCCGTTGCCGCAGGTCTCGACGATGTCGTTGGGGCCGCCGCTGTCCGTCGCCACCAGCGGCAGGCCGGCGGCGGAGGCTTCGAGGAGCGTCAACCCGAACGGCTCGTTGAGGGCGGGGTTCACGAACACGCCGCCGCGGGTGCGGGCATAGGCGTAGATCGCCGGCACGTCCTCCGGGTCGTGGGTCTTCGGATAGGCGACGCGGCCGTAGAGATCGTAGCGGTCGATCAGCACCAGGATCTCGCGCAGGGTCGCGGGCATGTCGCCGTCGAGCGCATCGATATCCTCGCGCATGCCGGCCATCAGGACGAGGTTGGCGCGGGCCTGAAGCTCCGGGCTCTCCCCATAGGCCCGCACCAGCGCCGCGAGGTTCTTGCGCGCCACCGGCCGGGCGAGGGCCAGCAGCGCAGGCTTGCTCGGATCGTGCAGGAAACGGTCGATGGTGGCGTCGACCCGCGGAAGGGGCTCGGCCGCGGTGAATCGCGCCAGATCGCTGCCCGGCGGCAGGACACGGATGCGGCCGGGATCGTAGGCCGCGTAGCCGGCATACTGCACTTCCGCCTCGTCGCGGGACGAGGCGATGATCAGGCTGGCGCGGGCCAGGGCCCCTTCCTCGGCGGCGATGCGAGGCGCGAGATCGGGGCCGTTCTCGGCGCCTGCGCCGAGGATCGACGCCTTGACCCGTCCGAGCGAGTGGGCGGTGAACACGAAGGGGATCCCGAGCGCGTCCTCGACCAGCCGCGCGACCGAGGCCGCTTCGGCGTAGTGGGCGTGGATCAGGTCGGGCGCCCGCGCCTGCCGGCCGATCCAGCCCGTGAGGTTCCGGGCGAAGCTCGCGACCTCCGCGTGCATCTCCTCCTTCGACCGGTAGGCCGGCGACGCGCTCGCGAGCCGCACTAGCTCGACCTTGTCGGAGATCCGCTCTTCGGGCACGGCGTAGTCCGGGCCATGGATGCCGTCGAACAGCCGCGTCGCCATCACGATCCGCTCGATGTCAGCATCCTGAGACGAGGCCGCGACGAGGTCGAGCAGATAGCGGATGTGGCCGCCGGTGTCGGCGGTCAGCCCGAACGCGACGCTGCCGCCGCGAAGGCAGCCCTGCAAGGCGACATGCAGGACGAACATCAGGCCGCCGGCGTCTCGGGCGTGCCGGGACGAGAGAACGCTGCAGGTGAGGTACCCATCGTGATCCGCGTCGCCCAAGTCGCCCCGAACATCTTCCCCGTTCCCCCTGAGCATCACGGCGGCACGGAGCGGGTCATCCACGACCTCGGCACGGCGCTCAGTGGCTTGGGGGTGGAGGTAACACTGTTCGCCCCCTCCGACAGTGCGACAGACTTGCCGCACGTGGGCGATCACCCGAGTCTTTCGGCCCTCGAACGCCGCCATGGACGCGTCGCGCCCGGCGTCCCGGCGGCGCTGGACGCTCTGCAGCTCGAGGCGCTACGGCTGCGCCTCGACCGGTTCGACATCGTGCATTGCCATGGCGAGTTCGCGCATGCGGCGCTTCTCGGCGCGCGACGGCGCCACAGCCTCACGACGGTGCACTGGCGCGTGGACGAGCTCGACCGGGCATTGTTCTTCGCGGGCTTCCCCGACCTGCCGGTCGCGGCGATCTCGGCGGCGCAGGAGGCCGGCATCCCGGCCGCGAACCGGGCGGGGATCGTGCATCACGGCATCGCGCGGGACCGCTACGCCCTGCAGACGCAGCCCGGCGCGCACGTCGCCTTCGTCGGCCGGATGACCGACCAGAAGCGGCCGGACACCGCGATCCGCGTCGCGCGCGCCGCCGGCATCCCGATCCGGCTCGGCGGCACGGTCGACGTCGGCAACCCGGACTACTTCGAGCACAGGGTCCGCCCGCTGCTGGGTGACGACGCGACCTATCTCGGACCCGTCGACGATCGTCGGAAGGGGGAACTGCTGGGCGGCGCGCGGGCGCTGCTGTTCCCGATCGACTGGCCGGAGCCCTTCGGCCTGGTGATGATCGAGGCGATGGCCTGCGGCACGCCCGTGGTGGCCTGGAACCGCGGCTCCGTGCCGGAGATCGTCGAGGACGGCGTGACGGGCTTCATCGTGTCTTCCGAAGCGGAGGCGGTCGCCGCGCTCGGGCGGATCGAGCAGATCGACCGCGCCCAGGTCCGCGCGCGCTTCGAGGCGCGCTTCACGGCCGACCGCATGGCGGCCGACTACCTCGCCCTGTATCGCCGCCTGCTCGCCGCCTGATGCGGGTCGCCTACCTCGCCTGGGACTACCCGCCGGCCCCGAGCGGCCTCTCGACCGCGGCGCGCGAGATCGCGGAGAGCCTCGCCATGGCCGGCGCCGACGTGACGGTCTTCGCCCTCGACCGCACCGGCCGCGAGCGCATCGGCGGCGTGACCGTTGTCGGGATCGCCCTGCCGCCGGGCGGCGCGCTGGCGCGCCTTCGCCGCTGGGGCTCGGCCGGCCACCTCGCGGCCCCCCTCGCCTTCCGCCGCGCGGTGCGCGCGGTCCACGCGCACGCACCGTTCGACGTGGCGGAGGCGACGAACTGGTACGCCCCCGCCGTGCTGCTGGCCCGGCGCCGGGACCTGCCGCTGGTGACGCGAAGCTCGACGCCGGCGGCCTTCACGCGCGACGCCCCCGCCTCGCTGCGCGACGGGTTCGACGGCCGCACCGCCGACGCGCTGGAGCGTGCCCAGGCGCGCGGCAGCGCCGGCTTGATCGCCAACACGGCCGAGCACGGGGCGGTGATCGCCTGGGCCTACGCTCTGTCCGGCCGGCAGCCGGAAGCGGTGATCGGCCTCAGCCTGCCGCCGGAGATCACGGCGGCCGCGCGGGGCGCGGCCTATCCGGACCATTCCGAGCCGGTGCGCCTGCTCTTCGTGGGACGGGCGGAGGCGCGAAAGGGCTTCGACGCCCTGCTCGGAGCGATCGCGATCCTCGCCGACGAGGCCGCGTTCGGATCGGTTCCGCCCTTCGTGCTCGATCTCGTCGGCGTGCCGCCGTCGGACCTCCCGGGCGATTTGCCCGGCGGGGCGCAGGCCCGCATCCGCGCGCGCGGGCGGGTTCCCGCCGACGAGCTCGCCGAAGCCTACGCCGCCGCCCATGCGGTGCTCGCCCCCTCCCGCTACGAGAGCTTCGGCCTCGTCTACCAGGAGGCCCTGGCCTATGGACGCCCTGTGGTGGCCTGCGCGCTGGATGCCAGCGCCCGCGCCTTCGTCGGCGACCCCGGCGCGGGGCCCTTGGCACGGGACGCGACCGGCCCGGCGCTCGCCGACGCCCTCCGCCCGCTGCTCGCCGACCCGGGCCTTCGCCTGGCCTACCGAACTCGTGCGCTCGCGGCGGCCGGACGCTTCAACCGGGCGGCCCTCGGCCGCGAGACCCTCGATCTGTACGCGCGCGCCATCGCGGCGAGCCGCGCTCGGGCGGCGCGCTGAGCCGAGCCCCGAACCGGGCGCTCAGTCGCGAAACGGCCGCAGCAGCGCCGCCTCTTCCTCCGGGCGCCCGCGTCCGGGGGCGAGGCTCTCGTAGCGCCGCGAGCGCGCCAGGATGTGCGCGCGGCCGAGATGATGCTCGATCGCCCCGTGCAGCGCGATGACGCTGCGTGGCCAGCCGCCGTCGAGCACCGGCCGCTCGTGCACGCGGCCGCCATAGCGCACGCTCCTGCGGTTCAGCCGGTACTGGACGTCCGGGTAGACGTCGGAGAGGACGCCGTCGACGCGGTTCCAGCGCGGCAGCCCGACCGAGAGAACATCGCCCGCCTCGGCCAGGCCCGCAAGCGCCGGGAGGCGGCGGCCCGCGGCGGCGTCGAGGGTTTCGTCGGCGTCGAGCTGCAGCATCCAGGGATGGCGGGCGAGGTCCTGGAGTGCGTTGCGCTGCGCGCCGAAATCGCCGTCCATCGGCCGCGCGGCCACGCGCACCGCACCGTGCGCGAGGCCGGCGGCGGCCATGGCGCGCGGCGGACCGGCCGACGCATCGAGCAGGACGACCACGTCGTCGGTCCAGGCTGCGTGGGGCTCGACGCCGGCCAGGACGCGCTCGAGATCCGCAGGGCGACAGAGCAGGCCGAGGGAGACCGGCATCGTTTCCCCCACGTCGAGGGCGTAGAGGTCCGCCTGCGCGGCGCGGATGCCGTGCGGCCGGCGCAGATCCGCACGGCCGTCCCCGTCGCGCGCGCGAATTCCGAGACCGGCTCCGGTCGCGGCGCTGCGCAGGGTGTAGAGGTCGAGCCCGTAGGCGCCGTCCGGGTCCGGAACGAAGGCCGGTGCGGCGAGGCGTTCCGCGAGATCGGCACGGCAGCGGTCGGGATCGGCATCCGCCGTCAGCAGGAGCCCGCAGGAGGCGCAGGCGAGCGGAAAATCGCGGCGGCGACCGCCCGGATACGTGAGATGCCGTTCGGTCGGCTGCAGCATGTCTGCGGCGCAGACGAAGCATCGGCGCATCATCGGTCCAACCCTCCCGCTCCGCCGCCGCACCTTGCCGCGTGGGGCCGACGCCATACCTCCGCTGCTCCTCGAACCCCAGCCGCATGTGAACGCACCGGTCGATCCCTCACGCGCCCACGATGCGCCCCGGACCGGTGCGCTCCGGATCTCGGGTTCCCGGCTCGCCATCGTCGGCAACGCGCCGGGGATCGAGGCCGCCGCCGCGATCGACGCGGCGCCCTCGGTGGTGCGCTTCAACAACGCGGCGGGCTTTCGCGGACGCACCGGCTCGCGTGTCACCCACCTCGCCCTGGTCAACCGCGGCGGCCAGATGCGGGAATGGCTGGCCGACCCGGGCTTCCTCGACCGCCCGGTGGTTCGTGCGGCCGAGGCCTTCATCCTGCCGTTCCCGATGCTTCCGGCGGAGCACAACCGACCCGAGCAGGTGTGCTGGACCCGTGAGGCGCTGGCGCTGCTGGCTCCGCTCGGCAAGCCGGTTCACGTCCTGCCGGAAGACCTGCACCGCGAGGGTGGCCTGCGCCTCGGCGCCGGCACCATGGGACGGCCGAACCCGAGCACCGGCTTTCTCGTGACCCTGGCGCTCCTGCTCGGCCGACCCTCGTGGTCCGGGCCGGTCGACGCCTACGGCTTCGGCTTCGCCGGCTGGCCCGGTCATCCCTGGGCGGCCGAGCGTGCTTGGTTCGCCGAAGCCGAGGCGTCCGGCCAGCTCCGCCTTCACCCTTCGGGATGACCGGCCCTACCGGGTCCGTCCCCGCAACATGATCGGGTTCCGCGCATGACCACCCTCGTCACCGTCCTGAAGGGCGGCGGCCGCTACGACGCGACCTGGGTCGAGCGCCTCGCCCGCGGCGTGCGCCGCCACGCCCCGGCGTTCGAGCGGATCCTCTGCCTCACGGACCTTCCGCTCGCCGTCGCCGGCGTCGAGCGGGTTCCGCTGCGGCACGATTGGCCGGCCTGGTGGGCGAAGATGGAGGCGTTCCGCCCCGGCCTGACGCGGGGGCCGACGCTGCTGTGCGACCTCGACACCGTCCTCACCGGGCCATGCGATGCGCTGGCCGAGCCAGGACTCGCCGCGATGGAGGATTACTTCCACGAGGGGCGGCTCTCCAGCGCCCTGCTGCGCTGGGACGGGGGCGAGCTGGATTTCCTCCACGCCGCGTTCGCGGCCGAGCCCGAACGCTGGATGCGGGCTGGTTCATGCGGCCCGGTCCCCAACGGGGTGCACGGCGATCAGGTCGTCATCGACCATCTGCTGCGCCGCGCGGGCCTGCGCCCGGACTTCATCCAGCGCCGGTACCCCGACCTCCTCGACTTCTACGATCCGCGGCGGGCCGAGCACGGCCCGGTGGTGATCTTCATTGGCGATGCCAAGCCCGATACCGCAGCCGGACCGGTGCGGGCGGCGTGGGCCGGGTCCTGACCGCGCCGCGCGCCCTCACCTCAACGCGGCCGGCCTTAGCGCGGCCGGTCGTCGCCCGCGAGGCTGCCGACGCGCTCCGCGGCGAAGCGCTCGCGCAGCCAGGCCGCGGCGGGGCCGCAAGGCCGCTGCTTGTGCCAGACCAGCTCGAGGGCGATCGGCCAGTCGCCCTTGTCGAACTGCAGGTCCGGCGTGACGAGGTCCGGCGCGGTCTGCGAGGCGGCGATGACGTGGTCGGTGACGAAGGCCCAGCCGATCCCGTGCTTGACCATCTCCAGGATCACCCAGTGGCTCTCGACCCACCAGACCTCGGCGGCCACGCGAAGGCGGCGCTTCTCCGGCCCGTCGCCGCGCGCGGCGACGAGGATCTGGCGGTGGCGCTTCAGCTCCTCCCAAGCGACCCGCGCCTTCGCCAGCGGGTGATCGCGCCCGCAGACGAGCTTGAGCGGGACCCAGCCGATGGTCTGGAAGCCGAGCTCCGTCGGCAAGACCTCCTGGCGCCACATCACCCCGAGGTCGGCGGCGCCGGACTGCACCATGCGGCTGACGTCCTCCATCAGCGGGAAGAGCAGCTCCAGTTCCACCGACGGGAAGTGCCGGGCGAAGTCGGCGAAGAGCGCGCCGAGCGCGTGCTCGGGATAGAGCTCGTCGATGGCGACCACGAGCCGGTTCTCCACCCCCTGCTGGAGGCAGCTCGCGACGCCGATCAGGTGCTCCCGCCGGTCGAGCACCACCCGCGCCTCCAGCAGCAGCCGTTCCCCCGCCGGCGTGAGCACCGGGTTCCGGCCCGCCCGGCTGAACAAGGGCAGGCCGAGATCCGTTTCGAGGTTCGCCACCTGCGTGCTGACCGCCGACTGCGCCTTCCGCAGCACGCGGGCGGCGCCGGAGAAGGACCCGGCCTCGGCCGCCGCCACGAAGGCCTGAAGCTGATCGAGCGAGACCGCCATCCATCGGCTTCCGAGATACGTACCAACTTGCCGGGTCGGATATCGCAGATAGAACGCGGCCGACCAACGAGGTTTTTTCGGGCCAGACCATGCGAACCACCCGTGACCGCATCCGCCACGCCATCCTGTTCGAGGTGATCGGGCTCGCGCTCATCATCCCGCTCGGGACCCTGCTGTTCGGGCTGCACGCCGCCGACATGGGCGTGATCGGCGTCGGAAGCGCGCTGGTCGCGATGGCGTGGAACTACGCCTACAACCTCGGCTTCGACCGCGCGATGCAGCGGCTGGTCCGGCATACGCGCAAGAGCCTCCCCCTGCGGGTGGCGCACGCCGTGCTGTTCGAGGCCGGGCTGCTCGTGATCCTGCTGCCGCCGATCGCCTGGTATCTCGGCATCGGCCTCGTCGAGGCCCTGGTGATGGATCTTGCGATCGCGGGCTTCTACGTGGCCTACGCCTTCCTGTTCAATCTAGCCTACGACCGGACGTTTCCGCTGCAGAGCTGGGCCGACGCCGCGGTGGAGCCCTCGGCTTGAGCCGCGGCGACGCTACGCGACCACGAGGGTCAGGGCGCGGTCGGCCGGGCCGAGCTCGACCCGCCGACCCCAGTCGAAGGCGATGAAGTCCTGCTCGATCCCGTCGGCGAAGACCACGCCGCCCTCGTTCATCCGCGAGGTCACCGCCAGCGCCGTGCCTGTCAGCTTGCCCGCCCGGACGGCGGTGCCGGTGGCGACGCTCGGGAACGGCTCGCGCACCCAGTAGCCGACCGCCGCCTCCTCGCTCCCGATACCGACCGTGAGGTGCGTCGCCTCCCCGATCGAGCGGGCCCAGCCGGTCAGGCCGGTCCCCGAGGCGACGATGAGACCGCTCGACGATTGGTCCTCGGCCGTGCCCGCCGCCTCGATCCAGTAGCGCGCCGATTGATGGCTGCGATGGCCAACGAAGATCTCGTTGAGCGCCAGCAGCCGCTCGCCGGTGTCGAGCACGCCCTGAACCATGGTGCGGCGCTCCACCGGGGCCGCCCCGGCGACGCTCGCCGGGAGCAGCGCTGGCAGGCGCCCGACCGCGATCCGCGCCAAGGCGCCGTCGTAGAGATCCGGGTCCGGGTTGACGCCGATCACCGGCTGATCGCGCAGGTACTTCGCCACGTTGGCGACGAGCCCGTCCTGGCCCACCGTCACGACGACGTCTTCGGGGGCGAACAGGAAGCGATCGAGGTCGACGCGCCGGGTCAGAGCCTGCCGCCAGTCCCCCGGCACCGCCGCCCGCGCCTGCCCGAGCACGGCGTGGAACCTGAGGTGGCGCGCCTCGACCTCGGTCAGGCTCTGGCCGCGGCTCTCCAGGAAGAAGCGGGCCTGCCCGCGGGTGGCGTGGCGGGCGAGCAGGGCCTCGTAATCGGTGTCGCGGATGACGAACACCGCCCGCGGGGTGATCACCGGCATGGCACGACGCCTAGCGCGAGGCGGCCGCGAGCGGCGGCACCGGCCTGCGGAACTCGCCCAAGGCGGCGGCCAGCAGGTCGGGTGTCACGTTGACGTGCTCGATCGTCTCGAGCTTGCCCGCGAGTTCGCGCGCGGCCAGCCCGAGCAGCACGGCCGGCGGGAGATCGCGATAGATCGCGGCGCGGCGCTGCTCGGCCTCCGCCCGGGCGCCTTCCACGAGGCGGATGCGCTCGGCCTCGGCCGCCGCTTCCAGCCCCTGCGCCTCGGCGAGGCCGGCGGCACGGTCGCGGGCGTTCTCCGCCTCCCGCGCGATGAGCAGCGCCTCGCGCCGGGCCAGTTCCGTTCGCGTCTCGAGTTCGTTCTCCGCGATGGCCCGCTCCTTCTCGACCGCGAGGGCGCGCCGCGCGAAGGTCGCCGCGTCCGCCTTCTGCTGAAGGGATTCGAAGGTCGGCGTCTGAAGCGCGCGCTCCAGCTCGCTCGACGGCGCCAGGTTGGTGAGCCGCACCGAGACCACCGCGATGCCGATCTCCGCCAGGGCCGGCGCCGCCTCCAGGACCGATTGGAGGGCGACGCGCTGGGGCTCGGGGCCGGCATCGAGGAGGGCGCCGACCGGGTTCCCGCCGATCGCCTGCAGGACCGCTTGGCCGGCGATGCCGCCGAGACGCGCCTCGATGCGCTCGATCGGCTCGCCCTGAGGCCTGCCGGTGCGCAGCCCGAGCGAGAAGTCGACCCGGCTCGCCAGCAGTTCCGGGTCGACCACGCGCCAGCCGATCGTCCCCTGCACCACGATGGTCTGGAAGTCCCGGCTGCGGCCGCGCACGAACAGCGTCATCTCGCGGTCGTCCATCGGCACCTCGCTGATGCTCGCGGTCTCCGGCCGGAACCAGAAGACGAGGCCGCGCCCGCTCTGCCGGATGCGACCGTTGCGGTAGCGGATGACGTGGCTGCTCGCCTCGCTCTTCAGCTGCGCGACCGGACCGATGTTGCGGATCGTAGCCATGGGACCCTCCTCGTGGGGGCGGAGCCGCAGATCAGAGCGGCTTCCGGTAGCGATAGAGTTCGGCGGGACGGAACGAGGTGCCGGTCTCCCGGGCACCCGTCGGCACGAGCCAGCCCCGATCGAGCATCCGGCGGCGGAAGGCCGGCTTGTTCAGGGTCGTGCCGAGGATCGCCTCGTGCACGTCCTGCAGCTGCCGCAGGGTGAAGGTTTCCGGCAGCAGCGCGAAGCCGACGTCGGAATAATCGAGCTTCCCCCGCAGCCGCAGGATCGCCAGAGCCAGGATGTCGGCGTGGTCGAAGCCGAGCGGCATAGCCGTGCGCGCCGCCCGATCCCGTGCGGCGAAGACCGCGACGGGGCGGCCCGCCTCGCTCTCCCCGGGCACCGCCATCCGGGCTGCCGACAACCCGGCGTCGCCCATCAGCACCTGCGTGAACAGCGCCTCGGGCAGGAGGGCGAGGTAGGCGACCGAGACGATGCGCATGCGCGGGTCCCGGTCGACGGCGCCGAAGGTGTAGAGCTGCTCGAGATGCGTCCGGGCGGCTTCGTCCGCGCCGAAGCCGGCCTTCTCGCGCAGGATGCGCCCGGCCGCGGCGTCGAGCGGCTCGTCGATCGCGACGAAGCTGCCGGGCAGCGCCCACCGGCCGGCATGCGGGTGCTGCGAGCGCTCGATCAGGAGCACGGCCGGGCGGCCCTCGCTCAGCCCCAGCAGGACGAGATCCACGGTGAGCGCCGGCCGCGCGAACGCGGCGGGATCGTACGCCTCCAGGAATTCGGTCTCGCTCACGGCAGCACCATATATCCGTTATGCATCTAACTAATATCCAAGATAGATATATGTCAAGCGCGGGGGGTGATGCGCCGTCCTCGCCGGCCGAATTGCCCGTGCGGCAAGGGCAGCTTCGGCGTGCGGCGCGTCGCGTACGGCTGCGTAAAGCAAAATTTGATCGCAACCGCTGGTTTCGCGTTGATGACGCTGAACGGCAGCGTCTTCGGCGTTTGCCTCCCGGAACCACCGAGAGACGTGTCATGATGTTCACCCGATCCGCCTGCGCCCGGACCCTGATGGCTTCGACCGTCATCGTGGTGGGGTGGACGAGCACCGCCTCGGCGGACTGCCTGAGGCGGGTCTACAATCGCTCCGCCGCCGTGCTGGTCGCCAGCCAGGATGGTGGGCCCGCCTTCGTCGTGAAGCCGGGGCGTTTCGCCACCGTGCGGCTGTCGCAGCCGGGGCACGTCGATCTGACGGCCTACTGTGCACCGCTCGGCCGCCTCGGGCAGCCGGTCGCGGGCGGGCGGGAAGCCGCGAAGATCCACCTCGAATACGAGGCGGTCCTCGACCGTTGCTACATGAAGTTCGGCGACGGCTTCTTCCAGCCGGATCTCGGCCCCGGTTTCGTCGGCACGAAGGACACGGCGCCCTTCACCGTCAACAACCCGAACCAGGGCGATATCGTCCTCGGGCCGTTCAACGCGGAATGCACGGGACAGAACTGAGGACGCAGCGTCCTCGGTTCGCGGCATTCTCTCCCGGAGCTTGGCTCCGAACCCGGCGTGCGTCGACCTCGAGTGGAATGTGGATCATGGCGGGCGAACAGGGAGACACCGCGCAAATGTCCAAAGTCCTGCGCCTGATCGGAACCTTGTCCGATGCGGTGCTCGACGCGCAGATCATGAATCGCCCGATTCCGGAGGCGCAGGTCAAGGCACTGAACGATGCGGCACTCCTGCTGCAGGAGCATCGCATCGCCCTGCCGCCGATGCTGCTTCAGGCGCTGCACGGCCTGGACAGCGCGCACGGTCTCGATCGAGGGATCAGGGGTCGCGGCGACGATGCGGCGACGGAGACCGTTCGCGAAGCGGAGGAACAGGACGAGACAAGAGGTCTTGCCCGATTCCTGCGGTCGTTCCGGAACTATCGTTCGTAGGCCGGCTTCTCTCGGCATATCTCCGGAGGAAACATGACCAAGTTCACGACCCTTTCTGGCGCTGCCGCCATCCTGATGCTCACGGCCGGCGCGTCCGTCGCAGCCCCCTGTGCGGTGGGCACGACCACCAACAGCCAGGGCACGTCGTCCTCGGCCGACAAGAGCTCGATGGCCGACGGGACCTCGACGGCGAAGACGACCCCCGGCGCCAAGGCCGAGACCCCCGGAACGGTCGGTGCCCTGAACAACGTCGGTGCCGGCACCAAGCCCGCCGACGGCGAGCAGAAGCCGGCCGAGGGCCAAGTGGTGAAGCCGGGCAGCAACGACTGCTGAAGCCCGAAAGCGGTTCCAGACGCCCGATCCGATGGCCCTGCAGCATCTGGCCTGCAGGGCCATTTTCATGCGTCGACTTCCCGTTCCTCAATCAAATCCGAAATCGACCCAACCTCCGCCTCGCGGCGCGGAAAGGGTCTGCGGGTTCGCGAAGCCGATGCTTCATGAGCGGGTCATGGTGGACGGGTATGCGTTCCGGCGCCTGCCGTGCGATCGACGGAAAGCTTCTGAGATCGGCTTCGTTCGGGACGGTCAGATCGCCGCGCGGCAGCCGTTCTCGCTGCACCGCAACACTGCGAGCCCCATCTATGGTGCAACGCAAGCGCTGACAGCTACACCGTCGGTGTCGCCGAACCGGAGATCCGCCATGTCGAACCTCGAACACCGCGCCGCCGCCCGGCTCACCTCCGCCGATCTGAAGGCATTGCCGCTCGTCCCGGAGCACATCCGCGCTCAGTACGGGGACGCTCTCACCCGCATTCCGCACGTTCGCGTCGTCGCCCGCAGGATCGAAGCCAGCGCGGCCCTGCCGTCCGTGGGATCGTTCTTCGGCTGACGGCGCGTCTTCGGGCTCGGCCGCATCGTCGGTGGCGCCGCGAGGATCGGTGAGGTCCGATCCACTTCCGTCCCTGCTCCTGCGGATCCGCCGAGCGGTCGATCCCGTCGGCGACCGAAGTTCGGAATCGGCGTGAACTCGGTTTCCTCGTCGATTTCCCGCCCCTCGGGCTGGCACGTCGACGCCCGTGAGGAGCCCAGGGATGAAGACGAGCCGGTGCCGGACGATCTTTCCGCATCGTCGGCGTCGCCCTAAAGGTGCACGATGTCGTTTTCGCAACGGTCTCCGTCTTCGTGAGCCAGGAAGGCCCTACGCCCGTGATCGTGGCGAGCCGATCGGCGCCGCCCCCTACCCGGAGGGCTCCGACGAGCACGCGACCTGGGAGCGCGGCTGAAAGGTTCCGGATTGCGAGATCCGCGACACGATCGCCAACCGCGATCCGGCTTTGATGGCCGAAGCGTCTAGCGACCTAGCCGGCGCGCCTGGCGCTCCACCGTCCGCTGCAACCGACGATGCCGCCGGTGGTGCGCCAGGTTCCGCTGCCGCTGCCCGCGGCGTCGAGGGTTCCCGCGATCGGCACCCGGTTCGCGCCCTTGACGATCGTCGCCTGCACGGTTCCGCCCTGCGAGACGCCGCCGTCGACGTCGATCTCGTCGCCTGGGATCGAAGCGTCGCTGTCCTTGATCTGAACCTGATAGCGCGTGCTCGCCGGGCACGGCCCTTCCTCGGTCACGGCCGTGATGGTCCACGAGCCGTCGAACCGATCGGGGACCCGGACCTTCTTCCGCGCGGCTTCGGCCGGAACGAGCAGGGCTGCGAGCACGCAGCCGGCGAGAACGGTGACGGAGATGCGAGACATGAGCCGCTTTTCGCGTGAGGGCGGCCGAGGGAAGGCCGGAAACCAGGGATACGGCGGAGCCGGCCGAAGGGTTTCCGCGCTCGTCATCCGTGCTCGCCATCTCTCGACGAGCCGGCAACCATGGCGTTAGGGCCGCGGACCTTTTCGGCGCTTGGGCCGGTTGATCCCCCGCCGCACCTGTCAGCGGTGTGGAGTGTCCCGTGTACAATCCCTTCTTCTCGTCGATGATGCTCGCCTTCGAATCCCAGAAGGTGATCGAGCTGCGCCTCGTGCGGCTCGCCTGGGGCGGCCGCGAGGGCATGGCCGAGATGCACTCGATGGTGGCCGAGAAGATTCAGGCGAGCATCGAGGCCGCCGGCACCCTGATGATGGGCGGCTCGCCCGAAGTCGTCGTCGCGCGATACCGCGAGCACGTCGCCGAGAACACGAAGCGGTTGTCGGCCGCGTAGCCGTCTGCCTGCCCGCGCCAACGCGCGGACGCCCGGTCGGCGATCGCCTCGACCGACGGGCAGGCATTGGGACGGTCGGCGAGGATCGCCGCCCAGGGGATCGAGGGCTGCGCGTCCTTCTCGGGTTTCTGGACGAGGGCCGCGCCGCCGTGCTCCTCGGTGATCGGGAGGCCTTCCACGCCGTCGCCGGCGTAGCCGCGAAGCACGATGCCGACGGCGTGCTCGCCGTGGCTTTCGGCTGCCGCGATGAACAACGGGTCCGCGGTCGAGCCGAATTCAGTACTCGGGACCGGGCGTGCGCCGACGACTTGCCGATGCGGAGCGAGACCGCCCGTCGAGGCGGCGATGATGCCGACCGAGCCCATCGCATCGAGCCTGCATCAACCCAGCATTGCGCGATTTAACTTATGATGGAGTGGAAGCGCGTCGCCTTCGCTATGCGGCTCGTAGGCGCCCCGATCGCCAGCCATGGCTTGCCGATCCGGTCGCCTGCCTCCCGTCCATCGGAGACGACGTTGCCACGCTACTTTTTCGACATCGCGGACGGCGACCTTCGGATCGACGAGACCGGACCCGAATGTGCCGACCTCGACGCGGTTCGAAGTGCCGCCATGCAGATCCTTCCCGAGATCGCACGGTTCGAGATCGGGAACGGTGACCGGCACACCTTCACCGTGATCGCCAGGGATGTGGGCCGGCGTCCGGTGTTCACGACGACGTTGAGCCTGACCGGCCTCTGGTTGGTCGATCGGTGAGCGACGCCCCCGACCCGGGCCTCCCATCGGTCGCCCCAGCGTCATGGCTGATCCGCAAGCTGAAGAGCACGGCGCAGATCTCGGCTCGGGATCGCGCCGACATCGAGAACCTGTCGTTCACGGTTCGAACCTTCGGCGGACGCACCAGCATCGTTCACGAAGGCGACGTGCCCAAGCAGTGCTGCCTGGTGATGGACGGATGGGCGTATCGCTGCCGCAGCCTCGCCAACGGACAGCGCCAGATCTTCGCCTTCTACGTGCCCGGCGACATCCCGGACATCGAGAGCCTGCACCTGCACGTGATGGACCAGGGGCTCGTGGCGATCGCCCAGACCACGGTCGCCTTCGTCGCGCACAGCGACATGCGCGCGCTGATCGAGCGGAACACCTCCCTCGCGATGGCCCTGTGGCGCGATACGCTGATCGATGCCACGCGCTGCCGCGAGCGGGTGATCAGCCTCGGCCGGCGCCAGGCGGTCGGCCGGATGGCGCACCTGTTCTGCGAGATGTACATCCGGCTCAGGACGGTCGGCGTAGCGGACGACTTCCGGTACGTGCTGCCGCTGACCCAGGCCGAACTCGCCGACGCTTTGGGCCTGTCTTCCGTGCACGCGAACCGCTCGCTGCAGGAACTCAGGAAGCTCGGCTTCGTGACGCTTCACCGTCGCGAGCTGATCATCCACGACTGGGACGGCCTCGAGACGGTCGCCGAGTTCGATCCCGCCTACCTTCACATCGTCTGACTGCACATCGTCTGATCGGTCGGACGCCGGCACGCCGGAGCGGTCGCCGTCGCGCGTCGGAGAGGCGCGTCCGAAACTTGGCCCGAGAGGATGGCGCACGACGATGCCGGCAATGCCGTCACGGGGGGCGGCAAGCTGAGACTGAAGACGGCACGCAGACGATGTGAAAGGCGAAGCATCGTCGGCCACGATGCAGGGTTCGGCAAGCATAAGACGGCGGGACGCCGCGGCTTTAACAAAGCGTTCACCACCACACGGGACACCTAGGACAACTCACGATTGTGGTCGGTCCATGTATCTGCCGTTGATCGCCGCACTGATCATGCCCTGCGCCCTGATGGTCGCCGTGGCCTCTGTCGCCAGCCGCGGCGATCCCGACGATCGCTGGACCCGTTCGCCTCACCGGATCCGCCGGCTCCTGAGCTTTTAGGGCGACCTTGCGGCCTTCCGCCGACGCGACGCCGTCCGCTTAAGGTGTCCTGCCGCTCTCGACCGAACCGACGGCACGTTCACCTCTTGTTAACCATTACAATCGAAAGTTGCGTCAGTAGATCGACGAGAACGGGTGCCGACGTGATTGGTCTTGCGCAATCCGAGGAACAGGCGGTCGAGCGCCTCACGCTCCGTCTCATCGAGGACGCCTATTACGACCTCGCGGCGGTGGTGCAGGGGGCGCAGCCGCAGGCGGCTGCCGCCTTGCTGGCCGTGATGGAGCAGCGCGTCACCGACGTCCTCACGGGGGTCTGCCGCACCCGCGCCGAAGGCGAACGCTCGGACGCCATCGCTCTGGCGGTCGGCGAGCGCGTCGCCGAGATCATGGACCAGGCGCATGGTCGCCGGTCGTCGGCGCGCGCTGCCTAGAGCATTTTCGAGCGAGACGGATGCCGGCTCGCGTGAAGACAAAGCCATCTCACAACAAGATGAAGCATCGTCCGTGAACCAGTGATCACGGACGATGCTTCGGGAGTCGAACCATGACCGTCGACCGTAGCGCCACCTTCGAGAAGCGGGCGATCGAGGGCTTTCTCGGCGTCGCCCTGCAGGTCGCCCTGGTGCGGCTCGGAGAGCTGTCGGGAAGCCGCGCCGAAGAGGCACTGGACCATTTCGAGCATTCGCTCGTGCGCGCCCTGCGAACGTTGACCGGCCCGGAAGGGGCGAAACTGTCGACCCAGACCGCGGTCGAGGACACGATCGTCATCCTTCGCAAGACGATCGATGCCGCGAGCCGGAAGGTCGCCGAGGGTCAATCCGCGACGATGACGTCCCCGGCCATCGCAGCGTGACGCTGCCTTCGGGGGGAAGTCCAGCATCGCGCGGGTGCTTGGCTCGATATGCGCCAGAGCAGGCAGCCGGACTTGCTGAAGACCGTCGATCGGACCTTGCCTGATCCGACGACCACCGCCGCAGAGACAGGCTTGTCGCTGCAGACGTCGGCTTGAGCTTGTCGTCAGTGCCGAGCGTCGTCGCCTCATGTAGATCTCACCCGCGATAGAGGGTTGCTATTCCGGCCATCTCTATGTGACGTTGAGCCGACATTACGTTTGCCAACCACGGGTGTGGGTACCCGCGTGCTCGACATCGCCTACGGTGATTGCGATCTCGCCGACGACCGCGGCGGATTCGGATGCTGGCCGGTCTACCCCGAGATCGCCGCGCTCGACGGGGTGCCGGGAAGCGAGCCGTTCCTCAAGGCGGCGACGCCGCGAACCGACCCGGCCCGTACCATGACGCGCTCGACCTTCATCGCGAGGAGCTACGCGGCCTCTGCCCGGCAGGCGCCGGAGAAACCGACGTCCCGCCCCGTCGACGCGTGGCTGGCCGATGGCGCGGTGTCCGCGTTCCTTCGGGAGATCGCAGGCACATCGTCGTCGCGAGCCGGGCGTGAAAGGATGCGCGCGTCCCGTGCGGCCGGACCGATGCGGCAGGCGGCGACCGCATGACGCGCGCGTGGGAAAAGCTCAAGTCGCTGCTTTCCGGAGCACGGCCGCAGCACCCTGTCGAGCACGCCGAGCTTCGGACACGGCACCCGCCACGGACCGTCGCGGACCGCGTCGAGCCGACGACGGTGGCCGGGAAGCAGGCCGCGCCGACAGACGACGGCATGGCTCTGGTCTACGAGGCCGTCGAGCGGGAACTTCGCGCGGCCGGCCTGAGACCGTGAGGCGTGGCGGCCGGCCCGGGGGCGGTCGAGCCGCCGGACGCCTCGGTCGAACGGGGCACGGGTCCGCCCCCGCGGATGCGGAGGCGGACCGTTCTTGGGAAGCCTTACGCGGCGTCGGCGTCGTCGGCATCCAGGATGCCGTCGAGGTCGCCCACCAGCGCGTCGAGCTGCTCGGACGACGAGCGGATCTTGAACCGCGTCCCGTCCTCAGCCTCAACCGCGATCTCGACGTGGTCGCCGACCTTGGCCGCCAGCGCC
>NZ_JAKSYQ010000022.1:0-350 GCF_022829665.1 Methylobacterium sp. E-041
CGTGGCCTGGGCGGTGGCGATCACCTCGCCGGCCCGCTTCGTGATCTGCGCGCCCGAATGGGTGATCTCGTCCACCGTCGCCGCCGTCTCCTGCACCGCCGCGAACTGCTCCTCCACCGACGCCGCCTGCTCCTGCGCCGAAGCACGGATCTCGGCCGCCGCCGCGTTCAGGTCCGAGGTGGCGGTACGGTTGGTGCGAGCGAGGTCGGCCAGCCCCGCTACCATCGCATTAAGGGTACGCTTCAAGCGACCGATCTCGTTGTGGCCGCCTTCCCCGAGTGTACCTGTCAGGTCGCCCTCGCCAACATGCTCGACGAAGGTCATCACCCGCCCGAGCGGCCGGACGATCA
>NZ_JAKSYQ010000026.1:0-14732 GCF_022829665.1 Methylobacterium sp. E-041
GTGGATCGTGGCCGGGATCGGCATCGCGGTGAAGCTGCTGCTGCCCGGCCGCTTCGACCGGCTGTCGATCGGCCTCTACCTGCTCCTCGGCTGGTGCGGCCTGTTCGCCTACGAATCGGTGATCGCGGCGCTGCAGCCGACCGCTTTGTGGATGCTCGCGATCGGCGGCCTGCTCTACTCGGTTGGGGTCATCTTCCACGTCTGGCGCAAGCTTCCGTTCCAGAACGCGATCTGGCACGCCTTCGTGCTCGCGGCCGCCGCCTGCCATTACGGCACGGTCTGGGCGAGCCTGACCGGCGCCGCGATCAGCTGATCCTCCGCGAATGACAGGATCGGTCGGCGCCTCAGGGCGCCACCGTCCACGGGCTGATGACGCGCATCGAGGCCTGCTGCGGCATCAGGGTCGCGGGCGTGCGCGGCGTGGATTTCAGCCGCTCGACGAACTTGCGCGCCTGGTCGGCCGGCAGCGCCGAAGCGGGCGCCATCAGCGCCGCCAGCTGCTTGCGGGTGCCGCGATCGACGTAGGCCGAACGCTCGACCGGGGCGAAGTCGCGCATCGTGTGGGCCGCATCGGGATCGCCGGTGAACACGCGGGCTCCGCTGCTCAGCACCACGATGTCGCCGGGCCGCAGCGTCTCGTCCTTTATCAGGGCGGCGGCGGCGCCGCCCGTCATGTCGATCGGCTTCTGGCGATCGGTGATCCGCACCTTCAGCGGCTCCGCGGCGGGCAGGGCGGCGTAGCGGGTCCGCGGCCGCAGCCGCGGCGACATCGCCCGGCGGATGCGCGGACGGTACGCGCCGCCGGAATAGGCCGGCTGGCTCGGCTCGGGCGCCTGCGCCTGCGCCGCCGGGCGGGCCCCACCGAACAGCGCCTCGAAGAAGCCGAGCTCGGCCGCCTGCGCCTGGGCGACGCCGCCGGCGACGAGGCCACCGGCGAGCACGGTGGCGAGGACGCGACGGTTCAAGGACGACGTCATCGATCCCTCCAAGGATGCGCGGGCAGAGAAATGAGGTGAACCGCACGGCGCGTGCGATGCGACACCCCGTTAACGGCAACTTAAACGCGACAGTTCCGCGAAGTTTGCACGCGAATTCGCGGGCGGGCGCACCGGTCGAACGCATGGCGGAAGGCGCGGGCCCGATCGCATCGGGTCGCGCGAAACGTCCGGACGGATGTCGGCGGTTGCTGCGTCGGGCGTCAGGCCGGCGCGGCCTGCTCGCCCTCGCCGATGCAGTCGAGCGCGCGCTCGACGGCGCTGACCGCGTCGAGCAGGTGCTGGACCGTGCGCTCGACCTCGAGCGCCGGGCGGCCCATGGCGGCGGCGCGGGCGCTGACGTCCTCGAGCTGCTCGAGCAGCGTGAGAAGGTCTCCGGCGACGGCGACGACCTCGCAACGGGCGAGCTGCTGCACGGGGGTGCGCGGGCGGAAGGGCAGGACGTTGCTCATGAAGGCTTTCGGCTCATCACGGTCGTTGTCGCCGGAACGCGCCCGCTTGGCCAGGGTCGCACCGCCGCTCCTCCACACGAATGCCCGGTTTCGCGGCCGCAAAGCCACGCCGTGGTGACTTTTCCGTGGCCGGGCGACATCACATCCCCGGCAACCGGTTCACGCGATCGGCACCGCCTTGACGCGGACACACTGGCCCGACACCTCGGCCCGTCATTCCCGCGCCTTCCCTCCCGATCACGCCCCAGGACCCGCGATGCGCCTCCTCCCGACCGTTCAGACACTCGCTCCCTTCGCCCTCGCGGCCGCCCTGGTCGGCGGCCTCGGCGCCTGCAACAGCGTCGACGGCCCCGACAGCCGCAGCGGCCTGGCGGAGACCTTCAACACCGACAACTACCGGCGCTCGAACGACACCAACGGCACGCAGACCCGGCCCGACGTGAACCGCCTGTACACCCAGCCCTCGATTCCCTCGATCGCCAACCGCGGCTACTGATCCCCGGATCGCTCCGCACCCGCGGCCCGGGGCGCCCTAGCGCTTGGCCAGGGCGTCGGCGAAGGCCGCGATGCGGTTGCGGGCGTAGGTCGGCAGGCCGGCGCTGATCGAGGTGCCGGTGTTGAAGCTCGAATTGCCCATCAGCACCTGCGCCGGCAGCAGGTTCCTGAGCACGGGGACGCGGGCGTATTCCGCCTTGCGGTCGAGGACGTCGCCCTTGATCGCCAGCGCCATGTAGGTGGTCACGACGGTCTTGGTCGGGTCGCCCGGCATCGGCTGGAACACCGCCAGGAACTTGCCGAAGCGCAGGATCTGGTTGACCCAGAAGATCGTCTGTTCCAGCCCGCCCGTGACGGTGGTGTCGACCTTCGTCAGCGCCCCGAGGCCGGCCGGCCGATCGGGGGCGAGGGTGCGCAGCTCGCTCTGGAACGTCACGAACTCGGCGATCTTCTTCGCGCCGCTCTCCTCCAGCTTGTTGGCGAGCTTCACGCCGAGCGGCAGCTTGCCCTCGAGGTCGTAGCGCGACTCGATGCAGACCGTGCCCGGCTCGCACCACGGGCGGTCGGGACGGCGGGCGAAGGCCGCGGCGGGGTCCTTGGTCGGCGTCACGTCGGCGGGGTCGAGGGCCTTGTGCTTGATCGCCGGGTCCATCGCCTGCACGAAGCCGAGACGGGCCAGCGCCGCGAGGTCGATCGCCTCGGGAGGCCGCGCCACCACGAAGCGCCCCTCGGCGACGTAAACCTTCAGCGTCTCGTGCCGGGGCTTGGCCACGCCGTTCACGGTGGTGGTGTAGTCCGGCTCCTTGTAGCCGGGGAAGGGCGAGAGCGCGGCCGCTTCCGCAGGCTTGGTCCGGACCCAGTCGAGGTAGGGCGTCAGGCCGTTCTCCGGCGTCGACGGGTTGTCGCGGTGGTCGCTCACCAGGATCGCGCCGGGCTTGAGCGTCGTCGGATCGACGGCGGTGATCGAGGCGACCTCGCGGATCCGCCCGGCGGCGGCCGGCGTCGCCGCCATGCCCGGCTGCGCGGGCGACGGTGCCGGCGCCTGGGCCATCGCGCATGGGGCGCCCGAGAGCACGAACCCCGGGAGCACGAGCAAGGGCAGGGCAAGGCGAGCCGGAAGCTGCATCCGCACGAAAGGAACCTCGATGGGAAAGGGGGAGGGGCGGCGGCGTCAGTAGCGCGGGTCGTCGCCGAACAGGTAATCGGGGTCGCGCCGCCGCGGCCGGGCATCGTCGTCGCCGAAGGGCGAGCGCGCCGTCTGGCCGGGCCAGAGCCGGGAGCCGCCGTCGAGGTCGCCCTGGGCCCGGCGGCTGCGCATCGCCGGGCGCCGGTCGCCGAACGGGTCGAGCAGGTCGGCATCGGGCGCGCGGTTGCCGTAGGCGTCGCCGGCGACGTCGGCGCCGTCCTCGAGGCCCGAGAGGTCGCCGTCCTCCGCGTCCGGCCGCATCGCGTAGGCGTTCTCGCGCGGCAGCAGCTTGTACTGCGTGTCGGCCAGGCGGCCGTCGGCGGCCTTGCGGAAGTGCTCGGTGAACCCGCCGCCCGAGACGCGCTGCCCGCTGCGCGGGTCGATCGAGAGGTCGACGAGCATCTGCCGAGCCTCCGGAGAGGGCGGGGCCAGCGGGGTCTTGGCCACGCCGTTGGCCCAGGCGGCCTGGAAGATCGCGGACGCGATCGGCACGGAGACGTGGCCGCCGGTCTGGCCGCGGCCCAGCGTCTTGCGGGTGCCGTCGGCATTGTCGTAGCCGACCCAGACCACCACCGTGACCTCGTTGGTGAAGCCGGCGAACCACGCGTCGTTCTCGTTCTCCGAGGTGCCGGTCTTGCCGGCCACGAACTGCGAGACCCGCGCCAGGGCCGCCGCGGTCCCGTGGTTGGTCACGCCCTGGAGCATGGTCTTGAGCTGGTAGAGCGCGACCCGGTCGGCCGAGCCGATCCGCACCGGCTCGCGGGCCGCGTGGGCGTAGACCGTCCTGCCGTCGCGCTCGATCCCTTCGAGGGCGTAGGGCGCGGTGCGGGCGCCCTCGTTGGCCACCGCGGCGTAGAACCCGGCGAGGTCGATCATCCGCACCGGCTGGGCGCCCAGCACGAACGGGTAGTACGGCTCGCAGGCGGCGTAGATCTGCGCTTCGAGCGCGATGTCGCAGACCCGCTTGAGGCTGGCCGGCGCCTTGTCCGCGATCCCGCCCTGGAGGAGGCGGGCGGTGACGAGGTTCTTGGAGAATTCCAGGCCGCGCCGCAGGGTCGTCGGGCCGGAGCCGCCGCCCTCGTAGTTCTTCGGCGACCATGCGTCGCCGACCCCGCCGATCGGCGGCAGGGTCACGGGCGCGTCCATCACCAGGGTGTTGGGCTGCAGGCCGGCGTTCAGCGCGGCGAGGTAGGTCAGCGGCTTCAGGGTCGAGCCGGGCTGGCGCACCGCCTGCGTCACGCGGTTGAGCTGGCTCGCCGGGTAGGAGAACCCGCCGGCCATCGCCAGGATGCGGCCGGTGCGGTTCTCCAGCACCAGGGCCGCGCCCTGCACCGACGGCTTCACGCGGATCTCGGCGCGCAGACCTTTGCCGTCCCGCAGCTTCACCCGGACGACGTCGTACGGCTGCAGCCTGCCGCGGGCGATGCCGGGGTCGAGCAGGGCGACGCGGCCGTCGCCGAGCCCGACCTTCACGCCGTTGCGGCCGGTCTCCAGCACCACGGCGAGCGGCCAGCGCACGTCGTAGAGCACCGGCCGGGCGCTCTCGAGCGCCCGCAGCCACACCGGCTTCTCGGCGGGCGCCGCCGCGGCGACCGGCTTTCCGCGCGCCGGCCTGCCGACGGCCGCCTTCGCCGCCTCGGGTTTCGCCTCCGCCCCGGTCACGCCCGGCAGCGATTGCGGCGCCGCCTCGGGGGCGGGCGTCGCCGCCCCGAGCTTGCGCACGCTGTCGGCGAGGTTGAACTCCGGCCCGGAGAAGGTCTGGCGCCCGGTGCCGCGCTCGTAATTCGCCAGCCCGTCCTGCAGCGCGCCCTCGACCGCCCGCTGCAGCCCGGCATTGATGGTCGAGCGCACGGTGAAGGACGAAGCGGTGAGCGAATCGAGGCCGGCGAAGGTGCGGGCCTCGCGGGTGAGATGATCGACCACGTAGAACCCTGAATCCCGCCGCGCGGTCTCGATCGGCTTCAGCCCGAGGTCGGAGGCGACGGCCGCCGCCATCTCGGCCTCGGTGATCGCCCCCTCCTCCTTGAGGCGGGCGAGCACGTAGGCGCGGCGCTCGCGGGCGCGCTCGGGGTACTTGTCGGGGCTGTAGAAGTTGGGGCCCTTCGGCATGCCGGCGAGAAGCGCCGCCTCGGGCAGGGTGAGCTCGCCCACCGACTTCCCGAAATAGCTCCTGGCGGCCATCTCGATGCCGTAGGCGCCGCGGCCGAGATAGATCCCGTTGAGGTAGAGCCCGAGGATCTGCGGCTTGCCGAGGATGCGCTCCAGGCGGGAGGCGACGATCATCTCGCGGATCTTGCGCTCGTAGGTGACGTCGTCGCCCACCGAGAGGTTCTTCACCACCTGCTGCGTGATGGTCGAGCCGCCGGCCGGGCGGCCCGGGGCGGCGAGGTTTCCGATGAAGGCGCGGATCACCCCGCGCTCGTCGATGCCGTGGTGGCTCTCGAAGCGCTTGTCCTCGGCGGCGATGAAAGCTTGTCGGACCAGTTGCGGCACGTCGCCGATCGGCACGACGAGGCGGCGGCCGTTCGGCTCGAAGGTCTCGGCGAAGGGCTTTCCCGAGGCGTCGAGGATGCGGGTCATGCCCGGCAGCGCCTTGTCGCGCAGGGCCTCGGCGGTCGGCAGATCGGTGGTCGCCTTGTTGTAGAATTCGATCACCTCGCGGGCGTCGAACGGCGAGGCCTTGGGGTTCTCGCCCTTGCAGAACTGCTTGTAGCTCGTGTTCAGCTCGCCGATGTCGAGCCCGTGCAGGATCTTCGGCGCCGCCGGCCCCGCCACCGCGCTGGGGTCCTCCATCGCGGTGGAGATCAGCTCGTCGAGGTTGATGTCCTCGATGTCGAAGGCTTTTCGCATGTGCGCGCAGCCGTCGCGCAGGATCTGCACGACCTGCGGACCGTCGACGGCAGGGTCGAACCGGGTCCTCACCGCGTCGGGCTTGGTCGTGACCTGGCTCAGCGTCAGGGCGGTCGCGAACAGCTTGATCAGGATGGTGTTCATGAAATCCGGGGCACCGGGCTCTTCCACGCGCGCCCCGAACCTGCGGGCGTCGCCCTGAACAGGGCGTGCACAACGCGGCTGTTTTAAGGAGCGTGCCTCGCCCCGGGCTTGTGCGCGGCTGCGTATTGACGCTTCGTATGGACACGTTACGGTGCGCTGCGATGTTCGAGTGGGACGAGGCCGAGCGGCTCGGCAACCTTGCCAAGCACCGGCTCGATTTCGTCAGGGCGGACCTCCTGTTCGGCGGTCGCGCCCGGCTCGACCTGCCGTCGACGCATGCGCCCGAGCCGCGCATGATCACCGTCGCCGAACTCGACGGGGTGTTCGTCGCCCTGGTCTGGACATGGCGCGGCGATCGGCGTCGCGCGATCTCACTCCGGAGGGCACGTCATGAGGAACGAGCCGCATATCGTCAGCTATACGGCTGAGGAACTGACCGCGATGCGGAGGGACGGCGAGGACCGGACAGACTGGGAGGCCGTGAAGGCCATGACCGATGCCGAGGTCGAGGCCGCGGTCGCCTCCGACCCCGACGAGGCGGGGCTGGAGTTCGACTGGAGCAAGGCGGTGTTCCACCCCGAGTCGCGCAAGAAGCCGATGACCATCCGGCTCGACGCCGACGTCCTGGCCTTCTTCCAGGGCCAGGGACGCGGATATCAGACCCGGATCAACGCCGTGCTGCGCGCCTACATGGAGCATGCGCGGAAGTAGCGGACCGGCCGGCTTCCTCCGTCCCGCCGCGCGCGTCGGGCCCCCTTCGACCTCGCGAGGCCCGATGATCACCGACCTCTGGTACAAGAACGCCGTCATCTACTGCCTGTCGGTCGCCACCTTCATGGATGCCGACGGCGACGGGATCGGCGATTTCGCCGGGCTGGAGCGGCGGCTCGACTACCTCCAGGGGCTCGGCGTCACGGCGGTGTGGCTGATGCCGTTCCAGCCCTCGCCGAAGCGCGACGGCGGCTACGACATCGCCGACCATTACGGGGTCGACCCGGATTACGGGTCGCTCGGGGACTTCGTGGCCTTCACCCACGCCGCCAAGCAGCGCGGCCTGCGGGTGCTGATCGACCTCGTGGTCAACCACACCTCGGACCAGCACCGCTGGTTCCAATCCGCCCGCTCCGACCCGGATTCGCCCTATCGCGACTGGTACGTCTGGTCGAAGGAGAAGCCGGCCAACGCCGACGAAGGCATGGTGTTTCCCGGCGTCCAGACGACGACCTGGACCTGGGACGAGGCGGCGGGCGCCTACTACTTCCACCGCTTCTTCGACTTCCAGCCCGACCTGAACACGGCCAACCCCGCCGTGCTGGCCGAGATCCTGAAGATCATGGGCTTCTGGATCGAGCTCGGGGTCTCGGGCTTCCGCATGGACGCGGTGCCCTTCGTCATCGCCGAGAAGGGCGCCGACGTGACGGGCGCGCCGCGCGAGCAGTTCGACATGCTGCGCGACTTCCGCGAGTTCCTGCAATGGCGCAAGGGCGACGCGATCATCCTGGCCGAGGCCAACATCCTGCCCCGCCAGGACCTCGACTATTTCGGCGACGACGCCGACCGCGCGCACATGATGTTCAACTTCCAGGTCAACCAGGCGACCTTCTACGCGCTGGCGGCCCACGACGCGCGGCCGCTCGTCAAGGCGATCGAGCGGACCAAGCCCCGGCCGCTCTCCTGCCAGTGGGGCATCTTCCTGAGGAACCACGACGAGCTCGACCTCGGTCGCCTCACCGAGAAGCAGCGCCAGACCGTCTTCGAGAGGTTCGGCCCCGACAAGGGCATGCAGCTCTACGACCGCGGCATCCGGCGCCGCTTCGCGCCGATGCTCGACGGCGACCCGCGCCGCATCCGGCTGGCCTACTCGCTGATGTTCACGCTGCCCGGCACCCCGGTGCTGCGCTACGGCGACGAGATCGGCATGGGCGACGACCTGACCTTGAAGGAGCGCGACTGCGCCCGCACGCCGATGCAGTGGACGCCCGAGGCGCAGGGCGGCTTCACCCGGTCGGCGACGCCGACCATGCCGCCGATCGACCACGGCGCCTACGGCTACGCGCACGTCAACGTCGCGGACCAGCGCCACGAGACCGGCTCGCTCCTCAACTGGATGCAGAGCATCATCCGCCTGCGCAAGGAGGCGCCGGAGATCGGCTGGGGCGATGTCACCGCGCTCGAGACCGGCCAGCCGGCCGTGCTGGCGCTCCGCTACGACTGGCGCGGCAACGCGGTGCTGTGCCTCCACAACCTCGGGCCCGGCCCGACCGAGGTCGCGCTCGACACCGGCGTTCCCGCCCCGGACGGCCTGCTGCTGATCGACCTGCTCACGGGCGAGCGCAGCGAGGCGGACGATGCCGGGCGCCACGGCCTCTACCTGGAGGGCTACGGCTATCACTGGTTCCGGGTCGGCGGGCTCGACGCGCTTCTGAAGCGCAAGCCGACCTGACCGGCGCCTCGCGCTTGCCGCCGCGGCAGGGTAGGGGAGACCGGGAAGCGAGAACCCGATGCCCCGACGCCCCCCACTTTCGCCCGACGCGACCATCGCCGACGTGCTGCCCGACCTCGAGGACGGCGAGGCCTATCTCCGCGCGGTGCTCGCCACCATGCGGATGTGCCAGAAGCATTTCGGCGACGCCGTGGTGCGGATCGGGGTGACCGCGAAGGGCGGCCCGCCCTCCTACCGGATCGACCGCCCGGCGCCCGACGGCGCGGAGGCGCTGGTGCTGTTCGGCGCCTATGGCGGCCGCTCGCACGACCGCTTCACCCAGGTGAACACCGCCGAGACCCGCTGGAGCAGCCGGGCGCTGGGCATGGCGGAGATGCTGGCGCTCCACGACGGCTTCCGCCGGCCGAAGGGCGGGGCGGCCGACTGAGCGAGATCCCGAGAGCATCGTCCTCCCGCGCGCCCCATCGACCGCGCGCGACGAGGCTCAGAATCGCAGCCGCATCCCGGTCATGAAGGTCCGCGGCGGGCCGGCGAAGATCGTGCCGCTCGTGTTCGCGAGCACGGCGCGGCCGTTCTGCAGGCCGCTGACGGGGCTCAGCGTGTTCGCCAGCGGGTTGGCGGCGCCGACATAGGCGGTGTCGAGGACGTTGCGGACCTCGCCGTAGAGGTCGAGGCGGCGGACGTCGCCGACGAGCGCCGTCGCGTAGTGGACGTTGAGGTTCAGGACCGCGAAGCCCGGCACCCGCAGCAGGTTGGCGTTGTCGAGGAAGGATCCGTCCTGCGCCACCGCCTCGGCGTAGGCGCCGAGGCCGGCGAGCGGCCCGGCCGGCACGTCGTATCCGATCCGGGCGAGGAGCTGGTGCTCCGGCACGCCGACGATGCGGTTGCCGGCCCGGTCGAACGCGGCGGTGAGCGGGCCGGCCGCGAGGCGCTCGACGAACCGCGTGTAGACCTGGGCGTCGAAGGTGTAGGCCAGCGTGCCGCGCCAGCCCGAGCCGAGCGCCGCCTCCGCCCCGAGTTCGATGCCGCGGTGCTCCGAGGCCGGCACGTTGAAGGTGTAGGACAGGAGCCCCGCCCCCGGCGACTGGCCGACCAGCTCGTTGCGGAAGAGCTCGTAGAAGCCGGTGAGGCTGACGCGCACGCCCGCCGTCGGGGACCAGTCCGCGCCGAGGTCGAAGCCGAGGTTCTCCTGCGACCGGAGCCCGGTGTTGTCGCCGGGGATGCCGGCCGGCGTGACGAACAGGTTGCCGACCGACGGCGTCGCGTAGCCGGCGGCGACCCGGCCGCGCAGGGCCCAGTCCGCATCCGGCCGGTACACGAGGATCAGGTCGGGCGCGACGTTGACGTAGGTCGGGTCGACCCCGGTGACGGCGGAGGCGGCGCCGGCGGCCGTGTAGGCGAAGGTGGTGTTGCGCCCGGCGATCGCGGTCCGCGTCGCGCCGATCCCGAGCACGGCGGTCCAGCGGTCGGACACGGCGATCTCGGCCCGTGCCCGGCCGCCGAGGTTGTCCTGCATCGCCTCCTGCAGGCCGATCGGCGCGCCGATCCGCGGTCCCCCGTAGGCCGCCCGGTTGAAGGTGGGCGCGCGGATGTCGATGGTGTCGTAGCTCAGCGCGAGGTAGCCGGTGGCGGCCAGCCCGAACAGCTCGCCGCGCCGGGTCAGGTCGGCGGCGAGGTTGACCGAGGGCAGGCTGGCGCGGCCCGCCAGGGTGTAGAACGGCTGGTCGTAGCGGCGTTCGTCGTAGCCGGCCTGGACGCGCCAGGTCGTCTGCGCGTCGACGTCGTGCTCCCAGCGGCCGGCGACGACGGTGCGGCGGTCGTCGCGCCCGAAGCCGCCCTCGTCGGCGGTCACCGCCACGGTCCGTCCGAAGATGCCGTTGCGCAGGATCGCGACCGTCGCGCAGCCGGGCGCCGCCGTCGCGGCGGTCTCGCAGCCGCGCTGGTACGGGTTGAGGGTGAACTGGTTCAGCGACGCGCGCGCCGGCAGCCCGGTGGAGACCACGTTGTCGATCACCTTGAGGGTGAAGCGGTCGTCCGGGCTCGGGGTGTAGCTCGCCAGCAGGTTGACGGTCTGGGTGTCGAAGCTCGCATGGCCCTGGTAGCCGTTGCCGCGCGCGTCGCTGGAAAACAGGCTGATCTCGAACGGGCCGCTCGCCTGGCCGACGGCGAAGGACGTGTTGAGGACGCCGAAGCTGCCGGCGTCGACCGCGACCTCGGCGCCGTCGATCTCGCGGCCGGTGCGGGTGCGGAAGGCCAGCGCGCCGCCGCTGGCGTAGTTACCGAACAGGGCCGATTGCGGCCCGCGGAACACGTCGATCCGCGAATAGGCGCGGGGATCCGACAGGTCGAAGCGCGAGGCGCCGTCGGCCTGCGTCACCAGGAACCCGTCCTCCAGCACCACCATGTTGCGGGTGATGCCGGTGGAGCGGGCGTTGTTGCCGCGGATCGAGATCACCACGTCGCGGCCGCCGAGCCCCTGGCGGACGGTGACGCCGGGGCTGTTAGCGAGCACGACGCCGATCCCCGTCGGCGGCCGGTCGTCGATCGCGCCCGCGCGCCCGATCGACGTCACCACCTGGCCGACGGGGTTCTCGATCGGGTGCGGGGCCGATCCGGGCGGAGCGGACACGCCGAAGCCGCGGGGCTCGTCGGGGCGGGCCTCGCCGACGACGGAGAGCGTGTCGAGGGTGACGCCGTCGTCCGATCCAGATCGGACCTCCGCCTCCGGCCTTGCCGCGGCCTCCGCCCCAGCCGCCGCGGATACGAGCTGGGCCAGCATCAGGGCGGGCACGATCCGGCGGAGGCGGACGCGCCCCCGCAAGCGCCGGAACGCCATCGCGGTCACCCGGTGCGGTCGACGCGCGGCGCGACCGGCAACCGCGCGGCGATGTCGACGATGGCGGGTGGCACGGGCACGGGCACGGGCACGGCGCAGATCCGCGAGACGGACGAAGGCGAGTTGGAGGAAGGCGAGACGGACGAAGGATTGTGCACAAAGTTGTATCGGTTGCACCGTCAACCAACCAGCCGGCGGCGGCGCACGCGCGATGAATCGGCCGAGCCGTCGCATTTCGGATACAAGCGCTCCTGCGGTGCGGCCGCCCCCCGGGGTGCGGCTCGACCCGATCGGGGTTAGAACGGGCGGCGCTTCCACCCTCCACTCGGTGAACGGACCACCATGCCAGGCACGCCCCGCGTCGGGATCATCCCGGTCACGCCCTTCCAGCAGAACTGCACCCTGATCTGGGATGCCGCGACCAAGGTCGGCGCCGTGGTCGATCCCGGCGGCGACCTCGACCGGATCGAGGCGGCGATCGCCGAGCAGGGCGTGAGCGTGGAGAAGATCCTGCTGACGCACGGGCATATCGACCATGCCGGCGGCGCGGCCGAGCTGCGCGAGCGCCTCGGCGTGCCGATCGAGGGCCCGCACGAGGCCGACCGCTACCTCCTCGACTCGCTGCCCGAGACCGGCGCCAACTACGGCATCGACGGCGCCCGCGCGGTCGTGCCCGACCGCTGGCTCGACGAGGGCGACGCCGTGACCGTCGGGCCGCTGGCCTTCGACATCCTGCATGCCCCCGGCCATTCGCCCGGCAGCGTGGTGTTCGTCAGCCGCGACGCGCGCTTCGCCCTGGTCGGCGACGTGGTGTTCAAGGGCTCGGTCGGGCGCACCGACCTGCCGGGCGGCAACCACGACCAGCTCATCCGCGCGATCCGTGAGAAGGTGCTGCCGCTCGGCGACGACCTCGCCTTCATCCCCGGCCACGGCCCCACCGGGACGCTCGGCGAGGAGCGGGTCTCGAACCCGTTCCTGCAGGGTTGAGCGCCATGGAAACGCGCCCCGTCGGCCGCTCCGGCCTGTCCGTCGCCCCGTTGTGCCTCGGCGCCAACGTCTTCGGCTGGACGGCCGACGAGACCACGTCCTTCGCGATCCTCGACCGCTTCGTCGACGCGGGCTTGAACTTCGTCGACACGGCCGACGTCTACTCGCGCTGGGCCCCCGGGCATGCGGGCGGCGAGTCGGAGGCGGTGATCGGCCGCTGGTTCGCCGCGCGCGGCACGCGGGACAAGGTCGTGCTGGCGACCAAGGTCGGCATGGACATGGGCGGGGGCAGGACCGGCCTCGCGCCCGCGCGCATCGCCGAGGCCTGCGAGGCCTCGCTCCGCCGGCTCCGGACCGACCGGATCGACCTGTACCAGTCGCATGCCGACGACGCGGCGACCCCGCAGGAGGAGACGCTGCGCGCCTACGAGCGCCTGATCCAGGCGGGCAAGGTGCGGGCGATCGGCGCCTCGAATTTTTCCGCCGCGCGCCTGCGCGAGGCGCTGGCCGTCGCGGAACGCGCGGGCCTGCCGCGCTACGAATGCCTGCAGCCCGACTACAGCCTGGCCGAGCGCGGCTACGAGGCCGAGCTCGAGCCGGTCTGCCGCGAGGCCGGGCTCGGCGTGATCGGCTACTTCTCGCTCGCGGCCGGTTTCCTCACCGGCAAGTACCGCTCGGCGGAGTCCGCTGCCGGCCGCGCCCGCGAGAACCGGGTGTCGAAGTACCTGACGCCGAAGGGCTTCGCGCTGCTCGGCGTGCTCGATGCGGTCGCCGCCGAGCACGGCGCCAGCCCGGCGCAGGTGGCGCTCGCCTGGATCATGGCGCGCCCCGGCATCACCGCGCCGATCGCCAGCGCGACCTCGGTGGCGCAGCTCGACGAGCTGATCGGGGCCGCCACGCTGCGCCTCCCGCCCGATGCGATCGCACGCCTCGACGCGGCGACGGCCGGCGGGATTCAGGCCTAACCCGACGTTAAGGCGGCCGCGTCAGAACACGGGACCGAGCCAGGCCGTGCAAGCCTGGAAACGATGCAATTTCAAGGCGGAACGCCTATATGAGGCGGACTGATCGAATCGCAGGCGGGGCTGCTCCCAAGCGGGCGCCGGACCCTCGCGCTCGGACCCGCCTGCCCGAGGACCTTGATGTCTGACCAGAACCCGAACGACCTGTCCCAGGGCGCCGTGCCCCCCGCCGAATTCGTCGACGCCTACGGCGCGGAGTCGATCCGCGTGCTCAAGGGCCTGGATGCCGTGCGCAAGCGCCCCGGCATGTATATCGGCGACACCGACGACGGCTCGGGCCTGCACCACATGGTCTACGAGGTGGTGGACAACGCCATCGACGAGGCCCTGGGGGGCCATGCTGACCTCGTGACCGTGACGCTGAACGCCGACGGCTCCTGCACGGTCTCGGACAACGGCCGCGGCATCCCGGTGGACATCCACAAGGAGGAGGGCGTCTCGGCGGCCGAGGTCATCATGACCCAGCTCCACGCCGGCGGGAAGTTCGACCAGAATTCCTACAAGGTCTCGGGCGGCCTGCACGGCGTCGGCGTCTCGGTCGTCAACGCCCTGTCGCAGTGGCTGCGCCTGCGCATCTGGCGCAACGACAAGGAGCACACGATGGAGTTCCGCCACGGCGACGCCGTGGCCCCGCTCAAGGTCCTCGGCCCCGGCAACGGGCGGAAGGGGACGGAGGTCAGCTTCCTGCCCTCCACCGACACCTTCACGATGATCGAGTTCGACTTCGCGACGCTGGAGAAGCGCCTGCGCGAGCTCGCCTTCCTCAATTCCGGCGTCCGGATCGTGCTGACCGACGCGCGCCACCCCGAGCACCGGCGCGAGGAGCTGTACTACGAGGGCGGGATCGAGGCGTTCGTGCGCTACCTCGACCGCTCGCGCAAGCCGATCGAGGGCGTGTCCAAGCCCGTCATGGTGCGCTCGGAGCGCGACGGCATCCGCGTCGAGGTGGCGTTCTGGTGGAACGACTCGTTCAACGAGACGGTGCTGCCCTTCACCAACAACATCCCGCAGCGCGACGGCGGCACCCACATGGCGGGGTTCCGCGCCGCGCTGACCCGCCAGATCACCGGCTACGCGGAATCGTCGGGCATCGCCAAGCGCGAGAAGATCACCCTCACCGGCGAGGATTGCCGCGAGGGCCTGACCGCGGTGATCTCGGTGCAGGTGCCGGACCCGAAGTTCTCGTCGCAGACCAAGGACAAGCTCGTCTCCTCCGAGGTGCGCCCGGCGGTGGAGAACGTGCTGAACGAGGGCCTGTCGAACTGGCTGGAGGAGAACCCGTCCCAGGCCCGGTCGGTGATGGGCAAGGTGATCCTGGCGGC